>NZ_JBWHYQ010000099.1:0-209 GCF_056322905.1 Lysinibacillus sp. G1-3 | reverse complement strand
AACATCTGCTGTTGCTGTCGCTGCGCTTTCGCACAAACAAAACCCTGCTGCTGCCGCTACGTTAGCACTACGCTTTCGCGCAAAAAACATCTGCTGTTGCTGTCGCTGCGCTTTCGCACAAACAAAACCCTGCTGCTGCCGCTACGTTAGCACTACGCTTTCGCGCAAAAAACATCTGCTGTTGCTGTCGCTGCGCTTTCGCACAAACA
>NZ_JBWHYQ010000098.1:0-218 GCF_056322905.1 Lysinibacillus sp. G1-3 | reverse complement strand
ATGTATATTGAAAGCCGAAGAGAGCTTCAAGACACAAGTAGTACAAGGAAGCAAACGAGTGAATGAGGGAGCGTACCTCTGTACGTGACCGATTGAACGAGAGAAGCTGACGCAGTAATACGCCGTGTATTGGAGGTCGACAATAGTCTAGTGATGATGGCAAAGAGGTCACACCCGTTCCCATACCGAACACGGAAGTTAAGCTCTTTAGCGCCGAT
>NZ_JBWHYQ010000097.1:0-224 GCF_056322905.1 Lysinibacillus sp. G1-3 | reverse complement strand
TTTCACACAAGCAGAAGTAGGTACAATAACGAAAGAAGAAGCAACACAACAACTTGATGAAGCACTTGGAATGAAGGGAGATAAAAAAACAGTAAGCAAACCAGCTAACTTAGAAGAGATTTCTAAAGAAAAAGTACAAGTAGTTTTCACACAAGCAGAAGTAGGTACAATAACGAAAGAAGAAGCAACACAACAACTTGATGAAGCACTTGGAATGAAGGGAG
>NZ_JBWHYQ010000096.1:0-235 GCF_056322905.1 Lysinibacillus sp. G1-3 | reverse complement strand
CGGATCAAAGCTCACTTACAGCTCCCCGAAGCATATCGGTGTTAGTGCCGTCCTTCATCGGCTCCTAGTGCCAAGGCATTCGCCGTGCGCCCTTAATAACTTAACCAAGTTATTAAGCCTATAAAAAAACTTAAAAAATAAATGTGTTTGTTACAATTTCAATGTCGTTTTATCCAGTTTTCAAAGAACAAGTTTTGAAGTGTTTCATTCAGAAGAATGAACCTTCAAAACTGAA
>NZ_JBWHYQ010000095.1:0-248 GCF_056322905.1 Lysinibacillus sp. G1-3 | reverse complement strand
AAGCGTGAGGTCGATGGTTCGAGTCCATTTAGGCCCACCATTATTCCGAAGTAGCTCAGTTGGTAGTAGCACCTGACTGTTAATCAGGTTGTCGCAGGTTCGAGTCCTGCCTTCGGAGCCATTTTTTGTGGGGAAGTACTCAAGAGGCTGAAGAGGCGCCCCTGCTAAGGGTGTAGGTCGGGTAACCGGCGCGAGGGTTCAAATCCCTCCTTCTCCGCCATTGGCCCGTTGGTCAAGTGGTTAAGACA
>NZ_JBWHYQ010000094.1:0-250 GCF_056322905.1 Lysinibacillus sp. G1-3 | reverse complement strand
GGATCAAAGCTCACTTACAGCTCCCCGAAGCATATCGGTGTTAGTGCCGTCCTTCATCGGCTCCTAGTGCCAAGGCATTCGCCGTGCGCCCTTAATAACTTAACCTATAGCTTTCAATACACATCGTGTCTTGAAACCTTATTCGTTATTAAGCCTATAAAAAAACTTAAAAAATAAATGTGTTTGTTACAATTTCAATGTCGTTTTATCCAGTTTTCAAAGAACAAGTTTTGAAGTGTTTCATTCAGAA
>NZ_JBWHYQ010000093.1:0-255 GCF_056322905.1 Lysinibacillus sp. G1-3 | reverse complement strand
CCCCCCCCCCCCCCCCCCCCCCCCCCCCCCCCCCCCCCCCCCCCCCCCCCCCCCCCCCCCCCCCCCCCCCCCCCCCCCCCCCCCCCCCCCCCCCCCCCCCCCCCCCCCCCCCCCCCCCCCCCCCCCCCCCCCCCCCCCCCCCCCCCCCCCCCCCCCCCCCCCCCCCCCCCCCCCCCCCCCCCCCCCCCCCCCCCCCCCCCCCCCCCCCCCCCCCCCCCCCCCCCCCCCCCCCCCCCCCCCCCCCCCCCCCCCCCC
>NZ_JBWHYQ010000092.1:0-255 GCF_056322905.1 Lysinibacillus sp. G1-3 | reverse complement strand
AGCTTGGAAGGCTGAGGTTTTACCATTAAACTACACCCGCATATGGTGGGTCAGGACGGAATCGAACCGCCGACACTTAGAGCTTCAATCTAATGCTCTACCAACTGAGCTACTGACCCATATTTTTAAAAAAATGGCGGTCCCGACCGGGATCGAACCGGCGATCTCCTGCGTGACAGGCAGGCATGTTAACCGCTACACCACGGGACCATTTGGTTGCGGGGGCCGGATTTGAACCAACGACCTTCGGGTTAT
>NZ_JBWHYQ010000091.1:0-255 GCF_056322905.1 Lysinibacillus sp. G1-3 | reverse complement strand
GCTCTACCAACTGAGCTAATGGCTCAAACTATGGTGCCGGCGATAGGAGTCGAACCCACGACCTACTGATTACAAGTCAGTTGCTCTACCAACTGAGCTACACCGGCAAATGGTGGAGGATGACGGGTTCGAACCGCCGACCCCCTGCTTGTAAGGCAGGTGCTCTCCCAGCTGAGCTAATCCTCCTGGGTATTATGCCTAGCGACGTCCTACTCTCGCAGGGGGAAGCCCCCAACTACCATCGGCGCTAAAGAG
>NZ_JBWHYQ010000090.1:0-255 GCF_056322905.1 Lysinibacillus sp. G1-3 | reverse complement strand
AATTTGAATAAAGAAATAGAAATAATAAATGCATATGGACCAACTGAATCAACAATATGCTCAACTTTTTATAAGGTGAATGGAGATGAGGTTGAAGATAAGTTTGTACCAATAGGAAAACCAATTTCTAATACGAGAGTCTATATTTTGGATAACAATAAACTGGTACCAATAGGTGTACCAGGAGAGCTATGTATAGCTGGAGATGGACTTGCCTTTGGTTATTTAAATAAATCTGAATTAACCGCTGAAAAA
>NZ_JBWHYQ010000009.1:0-207893 GCF_056322905.1 Lysinibacillus sp. G1-3 | reverse complement strand
TTCTTCGAACAATTGAAGGATATGTAGTTTTAACTCGAGTGGATGTTTGCTTCGCCCCATAAAAAATACTCCCCTTAGATAAACAGATTTTATTTTTTAATCTGTCTACTTAATAGGGAGCATATCAGCTTGCTATGACCCCATATCCGCTCCGACAATTTAAGTCCTTTAATACGTCGTCGTTCCATCTCGTCAACAGCTTGCTCACTAATACGAAAAAACGAGCTAATAATTGGTTTAACATCTATATTCGCTTTGTTTAACAATCTCAATGTGATTTCTCGTGATTCGTGCATACCGGCATTTACTCCGACAATAGCAGAAGTAGAAAGCACCGCTTTTAACTCTTTTTCAGTGATTACAGCATTTTCAACTATAATACTGTCAATTAATTCAGGTATAGTATAATAACGCCCTTCCGCTTCTAGCTGCCTAATTTTCTCAATCAATCTATCTAACGAGCGCAAAACAATAGCACGTACCTCAGCATCTTGCTTTAGCACGCGCTCTATGATTAATTTTCGCGATTCAAGTTTTAGCTTTTCGAACTCATTCATGCTGCATCGTTACCGATCTGTTTAATTATTTCCAGCAACTCGTTTTCAAGCTCAGCAGAATCAGGCATTTTAGTCTTGGCAATCAACGATTTGAGGATGCGTTCCTTTTCTCCTCTGCCATCTTCTTCCTCATATTTGTACATTGTGTCAACAAATTTAGATAGGAAATTAACTGCTGATTCATCAGAAATAACATTAACCTCAAGTGCCGCTTTCAATGCATTCACAACATTGAGCAATTCTTCACTGATTTCTTTTGATGTACGAGGATCAATATTCGTCCACTTCAATTCAGTTGCATAGGTCTCAAAAGCAATGTTTTCTGATTGTGCAGTCATTGCTAAGACTATTCGCGCAAGCCGCTTCCAGCTGTCTGCAAAATGCTCACGTTTACGCTCAATGGAGCGGATAAGGATTGGCATTTGTTCTTTAACGGAAGAAAGACTAGACGGTGTATGCACACCGAACACAAACTCAGGTGTTTCGGATGTATCAACGATACAGTAGAAAAGGAATTTAAGAAGTTCTTTAGCATCTCCGATTGCTGATTTAACTTCTATAAACTCAGCTTCATCATCCGGAGCAAGTAATAGCATTTCATGTCCGTCTAAATTTATAGTACCGCCATCTTTAGCAAATTTAGCTGGGTCTGTAATACCGAAATTATTCTTTAAAAAAGTTGTAACTTCCTTAATTTTAAGTTTCAGACGAGGCGTACTGTGCATTTTGGAGCCTTGCATAGCATGTAACATAACATCATGATAAGCCTTTAAAAAAGGCTCAATCGGCTCTATATCCGATTGTCCAAACAATCCTTCGTCCCCTTCATTTTTGAAGTGTATTATCGGAATGAAGTCCCAAGGAAGCGGGATTGTTTCGGATTTCACGCCTGGAGGAGCATCTCCATCTACTTCGATAATACGTTCCCCCTTTTGGATACGTTGTGTGATAGTTGCTTTTTTCTTGTCGCCTCGTTCATCCTCCCACTCATGAGAGGGAACAAGTCGGTATTCATTTATTGCACCGGTTAAAGGATGGCGAATAATATCTTTTACCTGTCCAGGAGGGATAATGTTATAAACCAGTCTAATAGGTTGTTCTGGGTAAAGCGCTGTATCCTCTTCTTCTTCTCGAGTAATCCAAACGAAACAATCACCATCACGTAAAGAATCCCGTTCAGTTCGCTGTATGTTTGAAATGTTATTTTTGAAGAAAGCTTCTAATATTTCTTGAGCTTCTTTATCAACAATTTTAAATTCCGGCACACCCATAAAACTTACTGTATTGTTGATAATGGACTTTGCAAACCCTGCACCCAACTTGTAGTCGTCGTGTGTGTTGTAATAAAGTTTTTTTGCCATTTCATAATCAACCCGACTACTATCTAGCTTATATCCATTTCCTGCTGATCCAGTAGAAATACCAAAGCGGCCCATTATGTTATCACGTAGCTTTGACATTTCACCTACTGCTTTGTTCAACCATTTAGCCATATACTCTCCCTCCTCTCAATAATGCTGCAACATCGTCGTTCATTGGTTCTTGACCTGTCTTAGCAAATGCTAATACAAGAGCATCTGCTCGGTCAGGTGATCGTAAACCGCGCTTTTTCATTTCTTTCTTACTTTCAAGTCGGATCTTACCTTTCGAAGTTACTTCATACTTTCGTGTAGATAACTGGCCGACTAAATCATCATCATTTGGAATTTGAATGTCACCATCGTGAAGTAAATCACGTATAGTTGCCCACGCCTCTGTACCCCAATTATCATAATGCTCCGCTTCAATTGCTTTTCCACCGTTATGACAGTCAATGACAGTGATGTGTAAACCTTGTTCTCTCACAACCTCGCGCAATCGGTCAGTCACACCACCACCGACACCATCATCATCGACTTTGATAACACAAGATGGTCGCCCATATTGGAGCATTAGTTCTTTAGCAAGCTTTATGGCCTTACCAGCTGTTGGCATTGTATCCTGTTTTGAATATGTTTTAATAACAGGAACGTAGTTACCGATACGAGGCACAATAACCGTTTCATCATCCCCAAACCTAGCAACGTCTACACCTATTTCAAGTGGAGCGGATTCAGGAATTACTCGGATACCATCATCATTAAAATAGACTTCTCGCATTGCTGCCGCTTCTACTTTTTCAAGATGAATAAATGTATCAGGTTCAGACTTTGGAAACTCACCGAAGACACGAACACGAACAACATCACTGTCCTGGCCATACTTACGAATAAGGCGCTCAATGTTATCTTTACTTGCTCTGGAAGAATCAGAGCTCGATACTTTATGTGTTTTGTAATCAGCCCTGTCACGATGATTAGAATCATAAAAAACCCCACTCGTTCGAGTCGGGTTCCCACACATCAATAATTTGTTTTCAGCACCTGAAAGCGTACCAAGAATAGCCTCCATAATGTTATCCGCTACTCCTGACGCTTCATCAACCACAAACAGCATGTAATCCTCGTGGAAACCTTGCATATTTTCAGGCTTAGTAGCTGTCCGAGCAGTTGCAAACCAACGTTCCTCATTACCCATCATGTAGACCTTAGTTTTGGTCCATTTAAGAAAGCTTTTAACCAGTGTACCCTCAAGCCATTTTGCAATCTCAGCCCATAATACATCATTTAGCTGTTGCCTGGTTGGAGCGGTACATATCACTTTCGGATTTGGACGACAGCAAAGATACCAAATGACCGTTACCGCTTCTAACCCTGTTTTCCCTACCCCTTGACCGGAGCGGACACTTACAAAAGGATTTTGTGCTAAATCGTTTAAGACATTTTGTTGCCACTCGTCAGGGTAAAACTCTAATATATCCTCTGCAAAAGCCACTGGATCATCCCAGTAAACACCTATAAGGTCAACTAGTACATTGTAAGGCTTGTTACTCATGGGCTTTCACCTTGCGTTTTTCAGCAACCTTACCAAGTGCAGCCACCCAATCTTCGGCACTTTGATTTTTGTTACTCCCTTTGATATTTTCAATCTCTACCTTTGTCTTATCGATGTTCAATTTCGCTTGCTCATTCCGTAATTGTTTACGCACGTTTTCATCTAACAAATCTGTGTATTTTGTTAGCATAGCAAGTGCAGCCATTTTGTCGGCAAGTTTGACACTTACACCGTCTTTGCCTTTCTTCACTTCGGTAATTATTGTGCCATCTACTTCATGCGCTCCTTTTAAACCTACAAACGAATATTCATGTGTTTCTTCCTTAAATACCGACTTACCTTCATCATCCTCTCCAGCATACTCTCTACTGGTATATGTTCGTGTACCAAAATCAACAAAATCTGTAATATCAGCAAAAGCAATGTCGATGTACCTTTGAAGTACGGTTCGAGCATCTAGCATAATGCCATTTGCGAGCTCAGCTTTGAGCCTGTCGATTTCGTCTCTCACCTTATCATTACTTAGCAAACGACTGCCGTTGGACATTGCAGAAGCATAGTCGCAACCATACACTTTTTGGTATGCTTTTGTGGCATTCCAGTACTTTGTATAGTACATACAAAAAAGCAACTGTTGGCTGTTGAGACCGTCACTAGGTACGATTTCAAACTGTACAGTTGCCTTTGTTTCCACTTCTGATTTGGATTTACTTCGTCTCGGTTTCTTTTTAATGGAACGTTCCGAATTGTTGGTCTCTTTCTTTTGGAACGTTCCGTTCGATTCTTCTAATCTATCATCCCAACGATCTTTATTCTTCCAACCTCTGACTGTACCCTCTGCTACACCTAATTGCTCGGCAATATCCTTTAATTTAGTATCACCGTTTGCAGCTTTATACAGTTCAAAGGCTTCATTACGTTTTGGATTTCTTACTCTAGCCATATCTCATAAACACTACCTCCACAATAATCTATTTTTTATTTTTTCCTGTAAAAACTTTCTATAATTATATTTCTATATATAATAGTAATATAATTATTACTTGAAAGAGGTCATCAAAATGCTTTATAAGGATATAAAAAAAACAAAATTGAGTAAAATGACTTTTTTTTCTGTCTCGTTCTTTGTTTGTATACTTTTCTTTCTGATCTATTTTGGCACTTGTGTTTCTATTCATACAAAATATCTTGGTGATTATCCAACAACTTTACTAGGAACAATTTTTGTATTTTTAATACCACCTATCTTAACTATTCCAAGTACATACATAATTTCTATAATTATTTTTTATAATCAATATATAAATAAAAATGAACTTTCAAAAATGAAAGATTTATTAGCTCATATTAGTGTTTTCACAACCATACTGGTAAATACAATAGAAAAATTTTATTCTCCTAAAGGAGATACTAATGAGGATTACAATTGGTTTTTCACACAATTATTAGATTTTTTCAACACATCTATCCAACCTATAAATTATATGTACACTATACCCATACTCTTTAGTATGATGACTATAATATTGTTGGCCTTAGAAAGAACGAAAATTATAACAAAACGTAAAAGAAGGAAAATGATGTACCCATCTTCTTATCCTTCTTTAAACCCCGTTAATGTAGAAAGAGCTAAACAAATTAGCAATGAAATTGATATATTGAGAAGAGATACATTTCCAAAGTAAATTTTTCCTTTCTCCTTCTACCACCCATAGTGGAAACCCTGAAATCCTTTATTAATCGGAATATACTCTTGTAGTAAATGGTCCATAAGAATTAGGCAACCGCTTCATGCGATTAGTTTCATCACATGAAGCGGTTGCCTTTTCTTCAATTCACATAACCCTCATAGATGATTCAATCCGTCGATTCTTCACAAAATACACTCTATCACCGATATTTAGGTTATTAGGTCATCTGGACAGCCGCCAAAAACTGTTCATAACCACCTTGCTGAAAAACAACAGTTTCTCTGTCATCATTTTCGTATTCACTCTTAGGAATAGTCACAACGATGTCTAATGGCATCACCCCATTTATGCTAGTTGCAAGTAAAGTAAAAATAGTGCCCCCTTAAAGGACACTATTTTTTATAAGCTTCGAATAATAATTTTATATTTTCTACATGCTTGTTTGAAATTTCATTTAATATTTCTGTTAACTCTTGATCAAATTCTACTATTTTTTGTTGATAATTATCACCAAATTCACTTTTATTAATTAAATCATTCATATTGTAGCTATTTTCCTTTAATAAAGCGTTAATTATTTCAATTTCATTAATTTCATAATCCAAATGAGAATATAATATTCTAACTTTACTAATTTCAATTTCGATTTCAGCTAATAATTCACTTTCTCGAAATGTACTCGACTTTAAATCTTTGATTAAACTTAAAATAGTTTCATGCGCCGACTCTTCTTTGCCATGAACTATATGATTATCTCTAAGAGTCTTTTGTTGCTGAGTAAGATTTGATATTTCTTGTCCAGTATTATTAATTTTTCGAAATATTTCATTTCTTAACTTAATCAATTTTGTCATATTGGTTATTAACACAACCAATTCTTCATTTTTATTTAATAAAAATATTTTATGTTCTCTTTCTCTTGTTTTTTTGTCATTTAATTCTGCAGCTTCATCAATACTATTTTTTTGTTCCGCCAGTAGTTCGAAATGTTGTTTGTTTTGATTTCTAATTAAAGCATATGTAGTTAATACTACTGCTACCATACCCACTATTCCACCTAAAAAACTCCCCCAAAAACTTATCCAACTTCCAGCTAAACTACTATCATTATTCCCTATAGTTTCAATCAGCCAAATATTCAATGTAATTGGAATAATAAATAAGATAATAAAAAGTAAACTAAATGTTATTAATGCTGAATAGATAAAAACTTTAATATAGGGAGTTTTTTTCTCAATTTGTTTTGATTCCATCTTTCTTTCACCTCCAAATCAATCATAATCCCAGAGGCATTATATTGGAACAATTTTCTACAAATCCAACTTCAAAACTACACTAACCTCCACCCTACTATAATCCCTATAGTATCGAAATCTTCCAAACGGTAAATAGATGTCATTGAATTACCTCCGAATATTTGTTTAGCTGTTATCCAGTTTTCAAAGCAAAATAAAAAGCCACATCTTGTTAGATGTGACTTCATACATATAATTTTTAACTACCTTCCAGATATACGGAAGGCAATAATATTTTTGCTAACGATGTACTCTTCATCAAGTGATTCACTTTTTTGGGGATTTATCACTCTGATAAGTCTATTGTTAAGAATACTACTTTCAATAAAACTTTTCGGATCTGTTATATCTCTTTCGAAAACCGTTTCATGTTCACTACCGTCTATCAATTTAATAGTTGCTACTTTCTCAGCTATATATAACACCTCCATTCTACCTACATCATAGTATAAATGAAATGTGTTTTCATTATAAAAAGAGACTACCATTTTCGTAGCCTCCTATACTTGTTTTTAGAAACACGCCTACAAGGGACTCCAAGGATTTTATTTTTCCATCCTCTGACTTTACCCTCAGCTACACCTAATTATTCGGCAACATCCTTTAATTTAATATCACCATTTTAGCTTTTAGAATTCATAGGATTTATTACGTTTTGGATCTACTGCGCTAGTCATATTCCATAACACCACCTGCAAAAAAATTACGCCAAATAGACGTGATTTATAATTACTTTAACTTTATATTTGAAATGTATCGATTAACTGATCTAAAAGTACATTTGAATCTTTCCAGAATTGAATTACCTCTTCTTTACTATATGCGTCCCCAGAGTCATGAGATAACGAATTGGAGATGTTTATAATTTCTTGATTTATACTAATAGATTTAGAGTTATTTTCTATTATTTTTTTCAAATCTCCTAACATCACATGCCCATACTTTTCATCAATAGCTTTTTTTGTCGAAATCTCATTATACAAACAATAAAGCTTCAACGCATATTCCAATATTCTTCGGATTGTATTTCCTTGTGAAGATATAAAATCATAATCATATTCGTCTGCTCCGTTCAATAGAACTTTGACTTTTTTCATTCGGCCGTGTATCTCATTAAGATTTTCTACCATCAATATTCGTTTAGAATCAATAGGCTTTTTACTACCTTCTTTAGGTTGAATTAAAAATGAATAGTATGGTAGGTTATTAACGAAGCACACATGTTTTTTACATTCGTCTTTTCCACCTTCCCAAAAGATATATTTTTGAAGAAACTCTGAATTATTTTTACATTTTTCAATAATTTCATCATTAGATTTTATCAAAGTTGATTCTGCACGTTTAGCCGGTATTAGACAAGACTGAAATAATACATATAAATGTTGTTCTTCTAAAAGGAATTTTACTTTTTGGATATGTGACATGGTATAGCTATAAGTAAGAGAACCCAATTCTGTCCAAACTCGCTTTTCAAATTCATCTAAACTACCTTCTAAAAACTTTTTTCTTATTTCATCATTATCTTTCCAAAATATTTTAGTATAAGGCTTCTCATATTCAACTTTACTAATATGATCATAATTGGCTAAAGAAAATTGATCCAAAATTACATATCCAGTACTTAATTCGATTAATTCATTTAAAAATTCCGTGATTTCTAAAGGATCTGTCAAATATTCTCTCCTGCCAAATTTATCCCATAAATCTAAAAATAATTTTTCGCTTAATTCATAGGAAAAGCTTGATGGGAATAAAATTTCTTGTATTAAAGGATCATCCATTATGCTTTTTAAAAAACGCTCTTCATCTTCTTTAGTTTTGAATGCTTGTTTTGTCGAATCATCCATTAAAACTATCAAATCATTTCCGTCCATATGATACCTCCATTATATATTTACATACTATATACCCAAAACTTACCATAGTATTATAATAATAATCCTAGAGGTTGTTAATTGGAACAGTTTTCTACAAATTTCTCTCTCAAAAGCAAGTACCAACGAATCAAGGGGGAAAACTCTGCTCGATACTCACTTTTCAGGGCAAAACAAAAACATCCCAAAGGATGTTACTTGTTATATAATTCAATTTGCTTTAAATTTATATCTATTCTTACTAGTTTTAGAAAATTATTGATATTATTCTGCATTAATTCACAAACCTCATTAAATGTTAATTCTTGATACTTGCCTGAATGATGAATTTCAAAAGCAATATAATCGAATAATTCCTTTATTTCTATCAAAGCAAAGTACGCATCTAAGTTTCCTTTTTGAGCATATTCGTATAAATTATTTTTTGTGTTCAAACTTTTTCGTACGTTTTCAAGTATTTCTTTTAGAGATGTATGATTCATATCATATTCTTCATAAATATAATCCCTAATTTCTTCTATTTCCCTTTGTAATGGTAGCAAAAACATTAATTGATCATTTAATTTCTTATGTTTTTCTACTTTATTATTAGCTTCAATAGTTTGCTTAACTCCAATTAGCGTAATTGAACCACCTATAATTGCGCCAACAAAGGCAATGATACCTGCTATGATTGTGTAATCCTTTACACTGAAAAAATGAGAAAATATACCCCAAAAAATTAACAACATGTTTAATATCAATAATGAGTAAAAAATAATTTGCATTGTACCTTTTTTCAAAACAAATACCTCCCCCTTAATCATATATTGTGAGGCAGTAAATTGGAACAATTTTCTACAAATTCTACTCTCAAAACCACACCAAACTCTGCCCTCTCATCACAAAGTGTTTTGGCTGTTTGATGCAGTTTTCAAAGCAAAAGAAAAACATCCCGAAGGATGTTCATTTCGATTTTATTATAGCTATTAAAATTTTTATAGCTTCCTGTAATTTAACAATATTTTTAAATTCACGGGTCTTCTTAAAAAAATAGTATGTAAACCCTAAAAGATAAATAATTGCTACTCCGACCAACAAGTTAAATGTAAACTCAATTCTATTAACAATTAATTTGTCTCCTGCATTTAAAAGAAATGTTGCTAACGCAGCATAAAAAGTCACAAATGCTGCTATAAAGAATGCAACTATGGCTAATAAGTTAGCTAATGAGCTAACAAAAAAACTTCTAATGCTGTTAAAATTATCTTTATTTTCAGTGATTGTTTTTAAAATAATTGACAACTCATCAGCAGTAAAATTATCCATGTTTTCTTCCACATAAGCTTCCATTTTGGCATAATCATAGATATCAAGTTTCAAGACATCTTTAAAATGGTTATTAATTTTTTTAATATCATATAATAATCTAAAATTTTTTATCATATTTGAACCTCCCACTCTATCTTAATCTGAGAGGTGATAAATTGGAACAAATTTCTACATAATAAAAAGCCTTACCGTGCTAGGTGTAAGGCTCATCTACTGCGGCGGATTTAATTATCGAGTTAGCTCACTTGCGAAATCGTGGTAGAGTTGCACCACGTTATATTTGTAAAGCGAATTGTGTTTTTATTTATAGTGCAATTCCGTGCACTTGTTACATAGTTTGACTGAATTCCCTACCTCCGATTTTACATAATTATTTTTATCTAACCTAATGTAGAAAGAATGGCAAGTTTGGAAAAAAATATTTTATGTTATAAAATAACATTATGAAAGGAGTTATTTATGACAAAAAAAGAGTTATTTATGACAAAAGAAGAAATGCAGTTTGTTCATAAGTTTTTTTATTTTTACTATTTTTATTTCAGTATCATTATTTATACTATTTTGGACTATAATAACTATTGAAATTTACATAAGTAAGTTTGGTGATACAGTGAATAAAGTGAGTCCAGTCATAGCTGTCTTTCTGATTCCATCCATTTTAACGTATGTTACACACAGATATTTCTTTGAATATTTCTTTGAATATTTCTTTGAATATTTCTTTCGTAGTTATTACATATCAAAACTATCTCTGATAAAAATTAAAAATTTTTTTAGTAATTCAAGTTTAGTATTATTAGGAGTACTCTCGACAACTAAGAATTTTATTTCTGATAAAAAGTTTTGAGGGTGATCCGCCTGATAGACCCAATTTCATTACTGACCCTATAGAACACATTGAATATTTTTCTGTTTTAATATTACACCCTGTAAGTTCAACTTATTCAATCCCTTTAATTTTCGCGGTCATATCTTTTCTTTTTAGTTTTCTCGAAACATCTAACTTCGCTACTTATAGTATCTATATTCCAAAAGAAAAAATTACTTATAGGACCTATCCAAACGAGATTACTAAAGATAATATTATCTATATACAAGAGATTGAATTAGAAATAAAAAACAACTTAAAACAAATGCAGAATTAATTAATTATAAAAAAATACATAATTAAAGGCACTCACTATATTATAAGTGCCTTTCTAAAATTTTACCTGATCATAATATTTATTATATTTTTACGAATCAATTGAATATTAGTATGACTCA
This sequence comes from Lysinibacillus sp. G1-3, assembly GCF_056322905.1. NCBI lineage: Bacteria > Bacillati > Bacillota > Bacilli > Caryophanales > Bacillaceae > Lysinibacillus > Lysinibacillus sp. G1-3. Next base: position 196,986 of record NZ_JBWHYQ010000009.1, on the reverse strand, counting down.
AATTCATATGTCTACCTATCCACCTCATTGACTTACCCTCCAATAGCCAAAATAATATTTCAGCATCACGACTATTCACAACTTTGTCCACTCTGTGTTGAACTTCAAAAATCTTATACTCATAATCCATAATTCTTCTTGATTGCTTAAAACGTCTATTCAACTCTAATTGGATAGGATCCCCCACACCACCTACTGCTTTCGGTAATGTAGCCTCGATACCATACTGTGCCGTTTTTGCCCCAATAACCATCTCTGCTCGCATTTCTTTGATAGCATTAACCATCCAGTGGTAGTCTGTAATCATTGAATCTAAAGCATTTGGTGTAATTGTTAGTGTTCTTTCTTTTAACATAGGTTTGCCCTCCTATGGTGTGATATAATACTTTTGAGAAACCTCAAAGGGCATAATCAATTCTGAGCTGAAGCGTCTGATCACGCTGCGGCTTTTTTAATGTATAGGTAACATCAATTTGCACACATTAAGGTTGAGTGTATCGCACGCACTTATTTAGGCTGTGGTGCTGGTTGACCATCGCGGCCTTTTTTTAGGGTCGCTACCAACTTAGGTGACCCTTTATTAGTAAAATGGTCAGCAAGTTTGACAGATTTCCTAAAAATCAAAGTAATGAACCGTCAATGATTAACACTTGTTTTTCATCACACTTTAAATCTTCTAAAACTTTATCTAAATCTAACATTTTCCCATCTTCACCTATACAACGGCTATAACGTGCAGCTACGTAATATTCAGGTACTAACTTAGATTCTTCTAATAAACTTTCAAAATCATCTTGTTCCCCTGCTACAACATCGATGTATTCCTGCACTGCTTCGTCACCATCGTTTACTTTTATTAATGCATAATATGGATCTACAAATTCAAAATAATTCATCCTATTTTCCCCTTTCGTTACTACACAAAATCTTTCACACGTGCTTTAAAAAAGCGTTAATTGTTCAAATCTATCCTGTTTCATTAAATACTCCCAAACAGCTTTAGAAAATCTTTCGTAAGTAATTATCTTTTCACTTTTAAAATAATGATTTACTTTAAAATGCACTTTATGATCTCGAAAATGATTGAACGAAACGTCGATGTAATCACTGTAATGACCATGTTGACTGGTATAATGTATCTCTTTCATTTGTTTAAGGAACAATTCGTAACCATCTAGCTGCAACCAATTATTTTTAAGGTAATATAAGATTGAACCATAGCGATTAACTGCCCAGTCTACAAGCAAATCAATTTCCATCTGTTTTACTTTCAAAAAACCCACCACCTACTTGATGAACAATTTCTTTCTGACAAGATTGTCATTCCCCCTTTTTCTTAATCATTTTATATTTATGGTATAATCACACAAAAAGGGGTTTATTAGAATAATGCTTGTAATATTATTTTTTATATTTTTGATTTGGTTTTTGATTAAATTCATTAACTTGCAGGAAAAACAAAACAGCTTGCAGGAGGAACAAAACGAAATTCTAAGAAATATATCCAACAAGCTAGATAAGTAGTATACATAGATGGGAAATCCCATCTTTTTTACTGAACAAAATCTATCTAATACGCTGTGTGATTAATCTTCTTGCACTATCGCCATTACTTTCTCGGCTCCAACCTTGTTTAGATTGAAATAAGCAGCATTAACTTTTTTGTTGTCACAATGATTGGATAGAAACTCGATTAAAGCTTGCTCATATGCCTTATCATCTGTTCTAATAACAAAAGAGTTTTCTAATTTAACTTGCATCTCTTTCTACCTCCTGTACAAAATCTTTCAAAGATTTTATTCATCATCTTTCGAAAGCTCATTGTCCCTCCACCTATCACTATCAGTTAGCTTTAAAATTTGTTAAGGTACCTTTAGTACCTTCTGAATCCCAATTACAGCAAGTGTAGTTATGTTCCGTTGGTATAAAACTGTTTACATCGTCTTTATTGCATCCTAAAGCTAACAACCAATGCACGCATGATCAACATGTTCTATGCAATATGTTTACCTCAATATCATCACAACCTCTAAAGTCATGATGAAACATAGTCTTTGTAAAACGAAAATCTTTTCGGATCATCTTTAAAAGCTTGAATTTTGGCCGATTCTCGATTTATCAGCGTTTGGATAGTTTTTTCAAAATCTGATACTGTAAGAATTGGCGGCCATCCTGCATATTCTTGTTTTTTAGTTCTCATGGACAAATAGTTTTTAAACACCCATTCGCCATCGTTACGACAACCGCGAATTATTACTCTATTTCGTGAATGAAAGAATAAATCTATAGGTGCATGTATCTGAACCTTGTAATCGCTGGAGATTGTATGAATTAGGACCTCATCTTGGAAATTATCATTTTTCCAGTTTGCAACAAATACTTCAATGTAGTCCGGCTTAATGAAAATCATAGTATTGCTCCTCCTTGTAGAATATCGCTCGTCGTTTCCTATTTTCCTTGCGAACTTCATGCGTCATACCTCCAACGCATCTAGATAATGTAGCGTATAACCGTCCTTCGACTTAACTTCAATACACTCATTTTCAAAAGTCTTGTATGGTATTGATTTTCGTCTGCCTTTTTTAGCCGCTTCCCAGTTCATTTGTAGCACCTCAAAAGGCAGAAGATATGTTTTGTTATATTTACGAAAACTCACAAGGAGAAACGAAAATGCGTTATTTTTAAGCCATGATTCTAGTAGTTCGTATTGGTGATTAGATAAATTTTTAAGTGGGAAACTAGCATTACTTATTTCCTTCGCATCGAAGGCAACAGATCGGCCATTATATACTCCGGCAAAATCGACCCATTCTGCTCTTTCTTTCCGCCCTTCGACAAAACGTCCATTATCTTTAGTAATTTGTATAGGTGTAGGTACTTTACGTATATCCGCTACCTTTGAATTGCGGTACTTATTGTTTACCATAATAATTAAACGTTCAAAAGCCGCTCCTCGATTGGCGTATGAAGTATTTTTATAAGCCATTTTAAACCTCCTGTTAGCACTTATATATTAAACAAGTCCATCTGTTGCCATTGTTCTTGTGGCAATTCTTTTATAACTTCTACCCCATGCTCATGTATATTTGTAAACCAATGAAGAGGGAACCTTCCTCTTGGTTGTTTCAGCTCTGGATCAGCGTAAAAATAGCAATCATGCTTATTTGCGTAGCAACCATAAGTTGCTCTAATAAAGTACTTACCTAAGTCTGCACAATAACCATCTCGTTTCCAAACTAGCTCCGCTTCGTATACCAAGCCTTCCTCTAACTCTATTTGCTCTAATGGTAAAGGAGGCTCAGGTGGCCATTCTTCTGTTATGACTTCGAAACGGGTTTTTTGATACGTTCCAAAATGAGAACCTGGACGCGGAAATTTACTAACGTTATAAGCTAATCCTCCATGGGGATATAAATAATATTTTTCACCCTCCACAAGGTTGGATTTTTCAGGTGCCTGTATGCAACGTCCTTGCATCGATTAAACCCCCATATGAAAATTCAGGATCAAAAATAGTCATTTGAATCTTTAAAAATTCTGCATCTTCCGCTTCTTGCATAGCCTTTTTCTTACATCGCCGCCCAATACCATCATTAATTGATTTTTGTGATCTTAATTTACGACCACATCTTTTACAATGGCTCATTCAGCCCGCTCCTTTGCCTCCTCTTTTAGTGCTATTTCTTCGATAATTTCCACATCATTAGCACTAAATGTCGGCGTCGGACCGAATTCATACTCTATAATATGTATATAACAAATATGAAGGATAATAAAAGCCACACCTTGTTAGATGCGACTTTAAATATTTATAAATTAAACTGTTTCTTCTAGGCTTGTACATTTTATTTTGTAATTATATAATCTATAAGTTTCACGGGATAAATAAAATAATGACATGATACAATTTTTAGTAATAATTAATCCAAGAACTAATAATATGCCAAAAATAGCGCCCATTGTTGCAGAACTATCATTTCGTCTAGAAAAAATTGATTCCAATACTGCTGTAAATGCAACAACGCTTATACCGGCCGGCGCTGCACCCAACAAAGGTTTTACAGAGTTATATCTAGTTATGAATAGTATGATTACTACTAAAAATATTATAGCAAATAATTCAGTGATAGATTTATTTTCAATGCTTATCTGGAAAAAGGAGAATTTCCCTTATTTATAGAAACACATGTAAAGTGAACGTGCACTAATGTAAGAATAAAAATGGCTCTCACTTCTTTCAAGTGAAGGAACGCATACAGCCGTATATTCTAAGATAACTAACCATAGTTGTCTTTTTTATGTACTTTCCCCTCAACATTACCTAGAATGGTAATATTGAGGGAGGTTTTTATATATGAAGAAAAAATTAATTTTTAGTGCAGCATTAGTATTAAGTTTAGGATTGGCTGGTTGTGGAGAAGACAAAGCTAAGGAAGAACCGCAAAAAGAAAATAGTACTAAAGCTGAAGAACCACAAAAAGTTCTAGCCAAAACAGTTGATGACGTATTGGAACATTTTAAAAAAGATGGTCTAGAACTAGGTGAAGTTTCAGATTTACCAAAAGATGAATTTGGAAACATCCGAAAAGAAGGTAAACGAGTTTTAATTCCTTCACTTGGTGATGATTCAGGTGGTCGATTATTTTTATTCGATAATGAAGAAAATCTAAAAAAGGCAAAGAGTTATTATGATGAATTAGGAAATTCAGGTCCTTTGTTTTATTCTCACACTCACCATAGTGGACTGTTTTTATTACAAATGAATGGCGATATGGAAGATAATGAATTTGCTAAGTATGCAGCTTCCCTTGAAACAGCTGAAACAGGTTCTACTAACATTGAAATTAAAGAAGAAAGCAAAGCGAATAAAGCTGATAATTTAACAGAAGCGAATGTTGATGATGTAATGAAAAATGATTTTGCAGGTACATATACAATCACTGATTTATATGAAGGACCAAATGAAAAATATAAAAGTGCTGATGTTGAATTTTCAATTGATGAAATGAAAACAGCTAAACTTGTTGCACAAAATCCTGAACTAATTGAAACAGCCGCTGAAACAAATGTACTTATCCTCTCTATTACAGGAGAAAATTTATCAGACGATACTGTTGACTTCCATCCAAGCACAACTAAAATGATCACTGATACAAAACGTCAAATTGATTCAAATGTTATGATCTCCTCTTTTGAATCTGAGTTTATTGGTAAAGTAATTCAAAAAGGTGAGGTTATTTTTGATTTAGGTGAAGAAGGTTTAGAAGGTGTCAAAGAATTAAAATTTGTATTTGATAGTACTTCAAAAGATAACAGATTTATTGGAGAAAAAGTAACAGTAGTTGTACCAGTAAATAAAAAATAAGTCACTTACAGGAGGTTAACCCTTCCTTCTCAATAAAGTTTTATCTAATCATCTACTTATATAAAATGCTTAGATTAGAATATGTATTAATTGTGTTGTACGGAATCGAGGTGAATAAATGGAATACACATTTGGATCAACTGAAGAACTTCTTGAATTTCTAAATGAAGAATTGTTATCTGCAACCGAAGCAGCTGAGCTGTTGGAAATATCAAAAGTTCGATTGGGGCAATTAGTAAAAGACTGAAAGTTAAAGACAGCTAAAGATCAACCTAAAATGTTTTTAAAAAGCATACTAATAGAGAAAAAAGATGAGCTTGAATCACTTCGTAAAAAATACAGACCGTATGACCAATAAACATAAAAGACCCAGGTACTCAAATTTTCATGAGCGCCTGGGCCTTTATGTTTAGAGTTATTTAATAATTATAGGGTACACTCTCCCCCTACTGGAGAGTTTATTCTTTTTACATACATAAATAAATGGAGGGAAATACGATGTATCATCCGAGATTAAAAGGAAATTCTTATGAGGCAGGAAAGCATTATGCTGAAATTCTTTATAAAAATGGTTTTAGGTTTCCGAAAGTAACGGAAGAAGAATTAAAATATGGGGAGTCGTGCAAACAAATTCTTACAGATTTTGATCCCCATATTGTGAAAGAGATACAAGGATTTGCTGAAGGTTGTCATTCTTCATTTGAAGAAGTAAGCTCGTTTCTCTTAAGTATTGGCGTATTCGAATTGTCAGGTCAATGTAGTATTTTTTCCGCCTATAACGGAAAAGAAATGTTTATTGGCCGAAATTATGATATGCTCTTTAATCTTAAAAATATTACAGAGTCCTCACTTGTTTGTTTTGATGATAAAAATAAATACCTCGGACAATCAGATTGCTTTATTGGAAAAGTTGATGGGATAAACGAACACGGTTTATTTGTAGGGATTTCATCCGTTCCTCATGATGAAATTAAACCTGGTCTGAATTTTTATTTTGCTGTTAAATATATTTTAGAAAATTGTCGTACGGTAGATGAAGGAATAGACGTGTTAAAAAGATTCCCGAGTTCAGTGGCTAATAACTATTTGTTAGCAGATCCTCTTGGGAATATGGCAGTTGTAGAAGTTACTCCTAATAGTTATCAAGTACGCCTTCCTATTAATAATTACATTCATTGTACAAATCATCACGAAAGTACTTCATTAACCGAAAGTTGGAATTGGAGCAAATCAAAAGAGCGTTTTGAAACATTAGATACCCGTCTTAAACACAATGTAAATAGTATGGATCTTACCATTGCACAATCCATTATGTCGGAAACCAAGGGTCATGTTTGTTTAAATCTAAAAGAACAACAATTTGGTACTCTTTTCTCTGTTATAGCTAACTTAAATACTTTAGATATACATAGAGCAGAAGGTCAGCCAAACAGAGCAAAATATAAATCAGATCGACGATTAATAGATGCTGTTTTAAAAGATGTCTAATGAAGAATGAATTCATGCCTTCCCTATTGTAAACTCTTCTTACATAAAAAAGCCTTCCACAATTATCTGTGGAAGGCTTGATATTAAAGCATTTTATTTAATTCATTTATAAACTCTTGATAAGTTTTAATATTCCCACTTAAGTGAGATTCTTTTTTAGTAAGCTCTACTACTTCATCCACAACAATATCGATATTTGCCTTTACGGTTTCAGTTCTTGAGCCAGGTGTAACACGTTGTTTTAATTCATTTAATAGCATAACTCTTTCTTTGCCTTTATCCAAATCAGCTTGAACCTTCAATAATTCTTGTTCCCATTCATCGATAAATTCTTGGTACGCTCTGATTTCTGCAATGATGGTTTCTTGACTGCTTTTTACTTCTTGCACAGGAATCCTCTCCTTTCATCTACTCAATTCGACAAAAAGAAAAAATTACCTTTAACAAGTTTTTGACCATCTATTTCATAGTAAACGTAGCATAAGCCAGTGTTATTTTTATTGCCCCAAACAGGTTATTTCCTTAAAACGGAAGTAAATAGAGAGGTCCATTGCAATAAATTTTCTTTCGTTACCTTTTTTTGCCCCTTCAACATAGGTTTCCCTTCTGTATTGTGATACAATAATGTCGTGAACACCATCAAAGGGCATAACCAATTCGAAGCTGTAGCGTGTGAAAACGTTGCGGCTTTTTCTTAAAAAGGAATGAACCTATGAATCAATTAATCCAATATATCAGCTACCTACCAAGCTTGTAGGGAGTGCCGTTACATCCCTTGACCTCCATGCAAGCTTGGGTTTCTCAAGGGAGCTGATATGTATGAAAAATCGTTCAAAAGCTTATATTCGCCATCAGAGAGAGCGAATTATTCGAAAGAAATGGACCATTTTAAAAGACGTTATGTTTAGAGAAAGTGAATACATGCCTGTGCGCGGCAGTTTGAGTAAAGGAAAAATTCATTGCTCATGTAGAATGTGTCGATACGAGCAGTTTCACTCGATTCCAAAAGCTAAACATAAAGCAAAATTAAAAGCTATGGAACAGGAAATAGACGATTATGTCTATTTCCTTTTTTAAAAGCCCAGGCTCAAAATTAATTGAGTACCTGGGCATTGCTGTTAGCCACCACGCTGTTTAATGATGATCTTTAATCCTTCAAAATCGCCACCTGTCAAAGTTCCTTGGTCAAATTTATCTAACCATGACTTATCAATTAGCTTTTTATCTACAGATTGTTTAATATAATCACGAACTGCTGCTTTTGTAGTTGCGTTTGTAAATTGCATTATGTCATCATCCTTATCTGGTTGTTGTTGATCCAAACCATTTTTAATATCTAGTTTGAATTGTTCATCTGTGATTCCCATAGTTTGTAAATACGGAAATGGATCTCTATGCGTTGTACCACCTAAAGTTTCTGTGACCCAACGATGCGACTTAATACCATTGCCACTACTATCAAGTACAATAGGTAAACCTGCATCTTTTGCAAGTTCTCTTAGTAACCAAATATAAGCAGCGTAATCCTTTTTAAATTGTTCCTTGTCATTTGTTCGAGCCAACTCTACTTGTGCATAGCTAAGCGGATTACCTTTAGGACCACAGCCATATTGCACGCGATTAACTGGTGCGACTTGCACGATCCGTCCACCACCACCTACCCAGTGTGAAGTAAAAGCATTGGCTTTATTTTGATTCATAAAAGCTATTTCATTTTCCAAAGCATTCGGTCCATTATTATTCGGATTGCCAGATTCATGAGCAATAACATATTTAACTGCAGTTAAAGCTATGTTCGGCAATGCGGACATTAAGCGTTTTTCTATAATATAAGTCATTTTCTCATTTCTCCTCTCGTTGGATTATGCCTTTGAAAAATCAACAAATGGATCTATACATTTATAATCGTTAGTCAATTTAAAATGATTCAGAATCCAAAAAAACAATCTATACAATGCGCGAATCCCTAGCGGTTCTGGCAACAGAGGTGCTACAGGAATTGCATAAACAAGTACAACTAACATTAATTTACTAAATGTTCAGAAAACAAACTTTATCTTTTTAATACATTATACTGACACTCAAAAATTAACGCTAAAATATATCTATTAACTTTGAACTACCCGATTCTTAAAAAAGTTGTAATCATTCAATCACTCACATAACTCATACTTTATTTTATTATTTGCAATATAAAATCCCTCCACAATTATCTGTGGAAGGCATAAAAAATAACGCTAGCTTATGCTGCGTTTACTTCTTTTCGTATGGTATATAAAAAGTATGAGCATTTGGCGTAACATGTAGAAAAGGAATAGCCTCTTTCCATTCGATCTTTGTCAAATACCATTAAAAATATAATTATTAATTTAAACATGTTGTGCACATATAAAAAGCCCAGGCTCAAAATTTAATTGAGTTTCCGGGCAATCTATCGTGTTCTTCGTATTAAATTTCTATCGCTGATTTTCTATTAGTATGGTTACATACACTAACTGGCTTCGTAGCATGTCCATTGTCATCTGTACACCAAGACTGAGATTGGAAAGCAAGGAATATACCAATCCATCTGTTTTCCTCCTCAAAATGAATAAGGACACCACCATCTTGCCATATCCCATCGTCTTTCCTAAAATCCCTACTATTCCCTTGATTCATATGAATATCATGAATGCCTCTGCCTGGAGAGAAGCCGAAATATTTATCTACTTTATCTTCAGTTTTAAACTTTTCACCGTAAGCGTAAACGGTAGCTTTTTTAGTCATAGCCTCTTGTATATATTTATTCACTTTTTCATTTAAGTCATTGTCTGGTCCATTTTTTGATGCAGGGAGAGGTATCATTTTTGACGGATCAAATAAGCCACCTCGAATATAGTCTAATGCAATTTCATGATTTTCACTAGTAACCTCTGTAAATCCTTCTTCGAAATTAGGGATAATGGTAATTTGACTCGAATTAAAATCTTCACTCACAAAATACAGGACTTCTGATGGCTTTACCTTTGAAGCGACATTGATTGCAATTCTATAATTCTCCTCGTTTTTGTCCTTCTTCGTTGCCCGAACATGCACTTGGTAATGAGGGGTTTTGTCAAATGAATCCACAGGTCTCACATCAACAACTTTACCTTTTAACACTCCGTACTTGAATAATGGCATAGAACTAACCTCCAATTTAATAGATTTTTTCCAATCTTAGATCACTTAGTTTCTGGTTATTTTTTCCAAAATAAAAGATAGTGACTGTATGGAACAACCTAGTCTATTCAGACATTTTTATGGTTACGTTACTAAACTCATATGTTTCATTCTCTCTATATCACTTATTTTATCATTCCTAAAAATGGAACTTCAATCATTTATTCACGCCAAATTTCGACGTCCACATCCCACTTTGTTGCTTGCATTGTTCTTGAGATCGTTGACTGCTATGCATTGTTGAAGCAGCGGCTGACTTTTTTACTGGTGAAAATATTCATTTTCAGTCAAGCTTTGCTAAATCAATTAGAAGAAGAAAAAAAACCAAAAAATTTGTTGATTTTTCCTGTTATTTGTTTTATATTTACAATATCCATGTGCTGTTTAACAGGTAACTGTTAGGCAGCTTTTTTATTGACTGCATGAAATATTATTAGTACACCCATTTTATAATGGTTAACCTACACTCTCGACCCTCTGAATCCATCACTTATATCACTCATAAACGATCACTCGTTCCGTCACCTTTTACTGTTGCAGGCCATTAATGACCTATACACTCCCATGTCATCAATTTTCTAACTAACATGCTTCTAAACTACGAATCCTGTCATATACTCTTTCAATCGCTACTATAATCTTCTATGATCAATTATTTTCATGAAATTCACCATATAAAATCTCCATTCCATAGCATCTTGACTGCTGCTACGTGTTCGGTTTTTAGCGAAATAGCATGTAGCTACGCCCCTTTTTCTGTCCAGAGATATAAAACAGATGCGTATTTTAGGCTTTCTTCATTTTGATAAATGGCTTTGAATTGTTGTGAAAACAGTGGTTTGACGTTTAATTTGTAAAAGGAGCTGTTATGAATGACTTCCAAAAAAGTATCTATCGGTCTTACACAATTTACAGATTTTACTTTCAAAGGCGTTACTGGTAAAACCTCAATGGTTAGACAAATAAAATATCAAGATGAATACAATCCTGCTTTTGATTACTGGAAACCTTTACGGGATGGTATCCGAAAATTTCACGAGAAAAAATTTAGTAACGATTACCTGCTTGATCTTGCTGAAAAGGCTTCTCAAACAAAACAAAAAAATTACCTAGAAGCAGTGAAAGCTCATTTAAAATTTATTAAAAATAAAGAAATTGAATGGTTTGAACCAGGCAAATCCAATTGGTATAGCGAATATTTAACTGTACGCTCATCACCAGAACTTGGATTAAAGATTGATGGTGTTCCACACTTAATCAAGTTATATTTCAAAGGAAAGGACGAACGAATTGATAAAAATAAATGCCGTTCATCTTTGACATTATTAAACCAATCAGAATTCACCATTGAGCATTCACCTACTATAAAACCGGCAATTTTAAACGTCCAAAAAGGACGATTAATTTCAGAAGAACCTTCTACTGAAGATCATCTAATTGCACTTGAATCGGAAGCAGCACAATTCATGGTCATCTGGAATAAAATTTAACAGTACAAGCGAGTACTAGGGATATAACAAAAGAAGGTCACTCTTATTTGAGTGGCCATTATTGTTCCATCTTTTCGATTTTCATGTCTATGGAAAAACGCTCAGTATTTTTTTATGTTAATATTTACATATGATGTATACAGAGGTGATTTAAATGCCGTTTGAAAGAAAATACATATATATCATTTGTTTTTTAATAATATTTTCATTTAGAACGATTTGGGATTATTTCAGAAATGGAAATTGGTTTTTTCTTGAAAATTTTTTCTTTGCGTTATTGTTTGTACTCTTTTATGCTTTTGCAAATTGGGCATGGGATAGTAAAAAGTATAAAAAGAAATAGCAAACTGTTATGGTAATAAATTCTATAGCGATGCTTTTATTCAAGCATCTCCCTCGTAAATAAATCTATTTTGTTTGGTGTAATTTCGTTGATACATATGCAATTAATACTGAAGAATTTAGTTTCGTTCATTTCGGCAGTCAGAAAAAACCCTTCACAGATGTGTAAAAGGCTTAATCTTAAAAGCTATTTGAAATATACCTAATGTTATGATTTTGCAATATTTCACTCATAAAGGGGAAAAAGAACCCCTCCCCTTTTATTAGTGAACAGCCTTATTTTTCATTAGCTTAACAATACCAAAAGCAATAACCAAAGCGATTAAAGATAGTACAAGTAGCGCGATTGAACTAGTTTTTCCAAGCATCACTTGCGATGGTAAAGCCGAAGCCTCTACCCATTGGTTGTTGGGCGTATAAAACATTGTTAGTAGCATCCCTGATAATACTTGCAATACTAAAAATGCTACCGCAAAAAACAATGTGAATAATAGGTATTTTTTCAAGCCGCCCCCCTCCTTTCTTTATTAATACTACGGCTTGAGTTTAAATAAGTTTCACAAAATGCTATTACCACCAAAGATAATTGATTAAGAAAATATTCTGTTCCGCATTTTTCCCTAGCTGGCTGTCTATAAAACATCATCCTTTTTTATGTTATAATTTACACATATTACATACCGAGGTGGTACTATGGACAACAACACATTGATTTGTAAAGCTTGTGGTAATGATTCATTTTCTGAAGGTAAACTTGATGGCTATGCTGCTTTAAGACCAGTTGACAAAATTTTTTCTAATGGTTCTGCACTTATTTTTACTCTGTGTCAAAAGTGCGGTGAAGTAGCCTCAATTAAAGCTGAAAAACCCCATAAGTTTACTAGTTCCATATAGTTTTGTTCAGGGTCACTATATTAATAGTGACCCTTTTAATGTGCTCCGCTTTATACACCATCGCCCGAAATAATTGTTCGTGTAGAACTCCATGTTATTATTAATAGCAGTGATTCTTACTTAAAACATGAACGCCTGCCTTCTGTAAGCATTTATGATTTCCCTCGAAATAGTATTCCAAAGAAAATTGTAGTAAGATTTCTTCGCCTTATATTGTACTATCCTTCAAAAATGAAATAGCAAAGTCACGAAAACTGTTTACGACGAATGAACTTTTTCTCTTTTTATTCCAAGCAATCCCCACTGTTTGAAAGCAATCAGGATTTGAAATTTCTAATATTTTCACATTGTCTAAATACTGATCTAAAAAGGAGTGTTTAAAAATAAAAGAGATGCCCTTTCCTTCGTTCACCAATTGTAAAATAATCGATAAATCCTCACCTTCAAAAGCAATATTTGGCGTAAACCCTGCTCTTTCAAATAATTGATTTTCAGTTGCACGGAAATTTTGCCCTGTTTCTGACAAAATAAACATTTCATCCTTTGTCTCAATCAATGAAACACTTTCTTTAGCTGCTAACGGATGATTTTTCGGGACTACTAAAAATACTTCTTCTGTAAATAACGGAACCCATTGTATTCTGTCATCTTTTATAGGATTGATGACAATCATTAAATCAATTTCACCACAAATTAATTTTTGAAGTGCTAATTTATCTGGTAATAAATACTGTCGTATTTTAACATTCGGGCGTTTTTTATAAAAATCATAAAATAATTTTGGCAATAGTTTTGAATTCATTACATTAATCGCTACACTATCTTCTCTAATATTAGCCAGTTCTTGAATTTCCGTTTTCGCCTCTTGTAAATCATTTAAAGCCTTTTCCACCTTTTCATAAAATATTCGTCCATATTCATTCAAACGAATAGATTTCCCTTTTCGATCAAAAAGTGCTACTCCTATATCATCCTCTAAACGACCTATCGTTTTACTTAATGAAGATTGTGAAACCTCTAATTCTAAAGCAGCTTGCGACATATGTTCCAAGCGAGCTACTACTATAAAATATTCTAATTGTGTTAATTGCATTATTACTCACCTTCTTATCCTTATTACTATAAAGGAATAAGCTCATTCATTCAAAAATATTGAATACGCTTTTTACGGAAAGCTATACTACACATGTAATGAACACTTACAAATATGGGGAGGTATTATTATGAATGGTAATGATTTTGAAGGTCGAGTTGTCTTAATTACTGGTGCAGCTACTGGTATTGGTCGTGCTACAGCAATAGCTTTTGCACGTCGTGGTGCGAAAGTTGCTATTGGCGATGTGGATGACCGTGCACAAGAAACTGTAGAACTAGTTAAACAAGCAGGCGGAGAAGCAGTTTTCTTTAAAACTGATGTAACAAGCCCAGAGCAATTAAAATCACTTGTTGAAAAGACAGTAGAAAAATTTGGCGGATTACATCACGCTTTCAATAATGCAGGTGTTTTAAATAATCCAACAAAGTTCGTTGATATTGAAGAAGGCACATTTGATAAAGTAATGGCGGTTGACGTTAAAGGCGTATTCTTTGCCGTGAAACATGAACTTGAATACATGATTGCTAATGGTGGTGGTACAATTGTAAACACAGCTTCAGTTGCTGGTATCATTGCCGATCCAAATATGGCACCATACGTAACAGCAAAACACGCAGTAACTGGTTTAACAAAAGCAGCTGCCATTGACCACGCTCAAGATGGTATCCGAGTTAACGCTGTGGCACCAGGTTTAACAGAAACTCCAATGACTCAAATGTGGAAAGATAATCCTGAAGTTTGGAGCGAAGTTGTGTCTAACGTTCCGATGGGCAGAGCTGCAAAACCAGAAGAAATTGCTGAAGTAGTAGTATTCCTTTCTTCAGACGCTGCAAGCTTCTGTAACGGCTTTGTTTACGCAGCTGATGGCGGACAAGTTGCTCATTAATATTCAGAAGTAATTTTCAAGTCAATTTTTCAAATATTTATTTCAAAATATTAGAAGATTGAACATAGACCAAGATTGAAATATCTTGGTCTTATTTGTAAACCTTCATACCTTCCCCTCTTTCTTATGTATTTGCATAGCTTATTTGAAACTTCTTTAACTACTCCTTAATCTTCTTTAAAGGATGAGTAAATCTCTTAGCCAATGTTTCCCACCTTAAATGACAAATATCGTTTCATTTTCTTCTCTGTCAGAAATATGGATTCTTTGCGATTGTTGCTTTTAAGTTCATAATAAAATGCCTCTAACTCGAGGCCTTCTACTGACTACTTCTTGTATATTTGAATAGATTTACTTTCATCGTCTATTACGAATTCAACTATCACACTAATATCTCCATTTCAGATGCAAGGTAGTACAATGAAAAGCATTATCTATTATCATTCTTAACTACAATACTTAATATATCTCTTATTGTACCTATAACAACTTCTGGCTTATCAAAATGTATCGCATGCCCGGCATCTTCAACGATAATATGTTGCTTAATTGTTGACAAGTTTGCAAGCTCTTCTTGAAGTCTCATCCAAGCAGCCATAGATTCCTTTGTATGAAAAGGCTGCAAACCTCCTGTAACGACAATCAATGGGATATTTCCTAAAGATTTAGAAGTACGAACTTGCTCAAAACTTTCTTCAATTTCATTAAGAGATCCTTCTATAGTAAATTGATTATAATATGCTTCCTGAACTTCTTTTGTAAATAAGGGAGGCAATATTTTATTTTGATCCTCATGAGATGAATCTAAGAGAACCACACCTGCGACTTCCTCTGGATATTTACTTGCAAATAATCTTACATTTAATCCTCCGATTGAGTGACCTACTAATACATACGGTGGCTTTATATCTGCTTTTTTGAGTAATATACGTAAGTTATCGACACTTTGTCTACTATGCCGAGATCTGTCATCCATTTCACTTTTTCCGATTCCTGCTCTGTCATAAATAAACATTCTTGAGAACTTTGATACTTCATCTTTAATCGGATTCCAGTTTTCTAAAGTAACTCCATATCCTGATTCGAAAACAAGTGTTGGACCATCGTGATGTTCACCTAACAATTCATAGTATAATTCGATACCACCTATATCTAGTTTTTGTCCTGCTTCATTTTCAATAAAATCATTCATTTTCAATCTCCTTTTCATTAAGATTTTAAAATAACACCATAGAGTTAATAATAATTTTTTGTTCTTTTTTCTGAAGAAAACGTTTATTAAAGGTAGGTCTTTCATTTCTCTATAAGATAATGTTCCAATGCAGCAATGAAATACTATTGTTCTACATCAAACAGCAATTTCAGTAGTAATATCCTCACACACTATAATTACCACTTGTAATCAATTCATCTAAAATAGTCCGATTTCGACCTTTAATACCAACAAATATTTATTCATTTCACTATTAATTATACCATATTTTCTAAATAATATAATTATTGTTACAATCATCGCCCCCTCTCGTCCCTATCAATACAAATTACTACTTAAAATGTTTTGAGTAGACATTTCCTTTAAGAGCAAATAAACACCGCCCTTTTAATATTCGTTTTTCCGCACTATGGTGGCTCTAAAATTTACTAAGAATCATGCTAACCATACATAAAACACTTGGATACGACAAACTCAGATTAATCTCACAAAAAAGCAAGCTCAATTTTTATTTTGTACCTGGTCAATATCATCGCTTAACTTTTAAACCTAGCAATTCAGCAAAGCCAATTGCTTGTTCAGTAGAGATCACACAGCCACTTAAATTTTTTATCGTTACATTTAATCGTTCAAATTTACAAGTACTAATATCCACATTATTTAGTGGTGTATCGCTAAAATCAACTTCATCGATGTTACAGTGTTCAAATTTCACTTTTTTAAATTGGCAGTCGTAAAAGCTTGTACTACGTAATGATGACTGATCAAAACTAATTTGTTTAAATCTTGCTAGGCCAAAGTTACATAAATTCATGATACACCCTTCAAAAGAAACGTTTCCTAAATGGGCCTCTGAGAAATCAACACCTAACAGTTTGCAGTTTTTAAACGTAACTCGATGGATAATCCCTTCGTTAAATGTTGAGTTAGATAAGTCACAATTTTCAAAGATTACATCCGTCATATCAATTTTATTGAAATTCGAGTGAATCAAAGATACTTTTTGAAACAGTACTTTGGATACAATTAAACGGTCAATACTATCATTCTCTCTACTTGTATTCGTAATCAATTGATGCGATAAATAAGGTTCATCGTCATAAAAAACGTCTTCAAAGGTTCCTTGAGGCAAATCATTCGGAATAAGCGGGCGTTCAATTTTAAATTTAGTCGTCATTCTTTTTGTCCTTTCTTACTTTAATTGCGATTCTTATTTTATCCCCTCTTTTACTATTGATTTTAAAGGAGTTTTGTTTATTAACAAATAAGTTTTCTCCAGCTATGTATATGAATGTATGCAAAATTACCACAACCAAAAGATTGTGGTAGAAAATTATATGCATCTTCTTTATTTTTTATACCGTTTTTGGGAAGTGTTTACGTTTTGTTGTTTTTCTTGATTTGTATTGTTCATTTGCTCTTTAGTTAGTTCATTTTCTTCACGCACATCTAGATCATCAGGGCTTAAATCTGCTCCAAATTCTACTTGTTCTTCTTCACTTGTTTTGCGCTTTTTGTTTGTCAAAATTATCACCTCCGATATATAAATTATCCATTTTGTCGCAAATTATACTTGTACGAATGAAAGCTAAATGTTACGCTATTTCTTCAGTAATAAGCAATTTTGGTATAATTTATCAATAGCTCATTGATAAAGCAGCTTCAATAAAAGGAGAAATACTTTATGGTTGAAAAATATGTGCATCACATTTGCATCCAAACAAATACATATGCAGAATCTTTAAATTTTTACACAGATGTAGTAGGTTTTGAACTAGTACAGGAGTCGCCGAATTTCCACGATAGACATTTCAATACATGGTTAAAGCTTGGAACCTTTTATATAGAACTCCAAACCGGGAAATTTGATGAAGAACTTGAAGCATGTAATTCAAATGCTCAAGGTATTGTACATTTTTGTTTATGGGTTGATAATCTTCTTCAAGAAGTAGAACGATTAAAGGAAATGAACGTTCATTTTTTTCGTAAAAATGGTGAAATTATTTATAAAGTTGAAAATGGTCAGCTTTGTAAATTAAAAGCACCTGAAGGAACTATTATAGAAATTCGCGATCATAAAGGAATATAACCATCACTCTTTACTTTTTTTCGTTATTGCAGGATAAAATATTTTCCACACATGCCCAGGTATCATTATACAAATGAGTCCTGGGCTTTTATATTAATGACTAATTGTAGCTATCCTACGTTTTTCACTGCTTATAATCCTCTTATTTTTTGTCCAAACTATAAATACAACTTCTTAAATCCTCAAAATTACACAGGAATTTCTAAAAGTAGGGAAAAAAATGAAAAAAAAAATTACGTTACTCGTCAGTTTAACTGCAGTACTATTGCTTTCAGGCTGCTGGGATGTCTCTGAACCACAAAGAATGTACTATGTTGACGGTATTGGCGTCGATTTTAAAGATGGTCAATATGAAATATATATGCAAATCATTAATTTTGCTAATGTAGCTAAATCTGAAGGACCTAGTCCTCAAGGACCACAATCAGAGATAGGGTACGCTAAAGGAAAAACGATGGAAGAAGCCTTTTTTAAATTATATCGCTCCATTGACCAAGAAATATTTTGGGGGCATTTGACTTACCTTCTTTTCTCAGAAGATGCTTTAAAAAGTGAGAAAGGCATTGCTATTATTGACAGTTTTTTACGTCATCGAGAAACAAGATATCAAATATTAACTTATATTACAAAAGAACCTATTAAAGATATTTTTTTAATCACACCGCTATTAAATAAATCACTAACAGCTTCAAAACTAAGCAATCCATTGCATACAAAGGAGATAGAAACATATGTAGAGCCCGTTGATTTACGAAACCTAGTCATCGCGTTAAATGAACCGAGCCATGAGGTGAATATACCACTTGTCACAATTAGCGAAAATTGGGAGACAACCGAAGAGCCAACTAAGGAAACTGAATTAACAGGTGTCGGAGTAATGTCCAAAGATGGATTTAAAGGCTATCTAGATGATGGGAAGGCAAGAGGTATCCAATGGATGTTTCATAAAAAAACTTGTGGAGAAGTAACCTTTAAATTAGACAATAAAGAAAAAGAATACTTAACAGTCGATATAGAAAAATTAAGTACAGATATAAAACCAATTGTAAAGAACAATGAAGTAACATTTGAAGTTGATATAAAATTAAATGCGATCATCAATGGTTTCAAAGGAAAGATAAACACCGACGAAATAAGAAAAGGTATTATTAAGACCGTTAAAAAAGACATAAAAAAATCATATGAAGAGGGCTTAAACATAGATGTTGATGTTTTTCGCTTATCCGAGCAGCTCTACCGAAAAGACGTGAAAATGTGGAAAAAAATACACAAAGATGGCAAAATACCATTAACAAAAGATTCAATAAGTAAACTAAATGTTACCGTAAATAAAGTGAATCCTGGTCGAAAAAGTTTTGATGAAACAATAAAAGAATAGCTTTTCAAATCACAATTGTGTCAACTATCCAACGTTATATTCAATTCACAGAAATATATTCTCATTAAAACTTTGATTAATCATACGTTATGTTATAATGCTGTTAATGGCTAAGCCATTATTAGGGCAAGACCAATTCTGTGCTGTAGCGTTGTCATACGCTACAGCTTTTTATGTGGTAAAGCAAATTAATTGATGACAAAAACTTTGCATGCCTTAAATTATTATGCAGAATGCTGATGTGGAAGGATCATTTTTACAACACCTTAATCCGACGATGAACCACTATCACTGCAACTAGACGTATCATTGAAACTAGAAGCACTGTCAGAGCAATTGTGTGTATTTGAATTTTCTACAGAGACAAATGTACTTGTTGAACTATAATCAACATGGGTACCCGAATGATTGGAATGACTTTTTACTGATCGATCATGATTTGGAGGTTCCTTTTTCAAGATGTTGATGACAACCCCTAAAAAGATTAATCCCATTATTAGAATTAAAAATCCCATTCTTCTCTCCCCCCTTTCTGAAATCAATTCAATTTTTCATCAGAAGTGATGACAAACCATTTTCAACCACTTTCATACAGTAAAAAACGCTGACTTCTTCTATGGGTTGCTTTCTGCGAACAAGAACAAAATTAAGTTGTTTAATTTGAAGAATAACTTTTTAATAATTGTTCTCATCATTCAATAGTGTATATTTAAAAATATCGATACGGTCGCCTTGTTCATCTAATACTGTTTCAATACGCTCCCAGCCTCTTTTTTCATAATAAACTGCAGCATTTTCTGTTTTTAAAAATACTTTTGTATAACCTATTTTTTTCATATGTTCTAGCAAAGCATTGATTAAATAAAAACCTATTTTTTGGCTTCGATATGAAGGTTCAACAAATAAAGATGCTAACCAAGGTTTAAATTGGGGTCTTTCTTTCCAATCATTTTCAAATACAGATACTGTTCCTACACATTGGCCATCTACATTTGCTATAAAAGTAATTGGAAATTTATTCACATATGTTATTTCGAAAAATTTGACAACTTCTTCATATGTCTTTTTACTGCTAGTTGGTACTACAAATTCCTTGTAGACCATTTTTGCAACATCTTCTATATGCTGTGGCTTATTTACTAATAAATCAATTTCCATAAATCGCTCCCCCCTTTTTTCTTAAAACTCGTTCTTTACAACATTGAACCCTAACCTTTCAGCTTCTTGACGGTCGAAGCTCTCATCTAAATGCATACACCAAAATATTGAACGTAAATCAGGACGAACTAACTCGCTAAGTTTTCGTAATGATAAATGTACATTTCCTTCATAATCAGCTTTACAAGTATCAACATAAACATAATCGTAGACCTTATCCGATTTATGTGGAGTTCCTAAAGATGCTTTTAGGCTATTTGTATCTCCCGTATAATAGATAAGTTTGTCTTCTATACATAATTCAATGGAATAAGAAGGGATCTCTTTAACATGACTAGATCTTTCGAATAGTACGTTACAGAAATTTAATGAGTACTGTGTATCTGATTGAAATTTTTTTGTAAAACAATGAACTTCTGGGTTAACACCATTCATGGTCAACAATTCTTCAATTTTCACATCATGAACGGCATAAACTGAAACATTCGGTTTTGCCATTTTACCATGGCAATAATAGCCATAAAATATAAAATCAGCAAGGCTTCCAACATGGTCTGCATGAGTATGCGTGATCAATACATGAATGTGTTCTATACCTTCCAGTAAATTATTTTCCTTAATGCGGTGAAAAATATTGCTACCACAATCAATCAGCAACATCTGATTCCCTGCTTTAAAATAAGCTGAATTATTACCTAATTTCGTATTAAACGCACTTCCAGAGCCAATAAATTTCAACATACTGCGAGCACCCCACTTCCATTAAGATTAAAGCTAAATTTTCACCTCAAGTAAGTAGTCCCTACTTGAGGTTTACTATAAAAATATTATTAGATCAACAGAACTATAAATTACAAATAGTCCCTTTTCAAAATGGAAAAATTAATTAAATCTACATACTTTCCTTTTTCAAATTCATGCTCTCTTAATATACCTTCTTGACAAAAATTTAATTTTTCCAATAATTTAATGGATGATATATTTTCTGGATCGACTTTTGCTTCTATTTTATTCATGTTCATCTTAGTAAAAGCAAAATGAATGATACTACTTAATGTCTCCTTCATTATGCCCTTCCCCCAGTAAGAAGGAATTAAATCATAACCAATCTCTATACGGTTATGAGCCTTTTCATAATTTAAAAAACCACATGTTCCGATTACTTTTTTAGTTGTAGGTTCTTCTATAAGCCATCGTAAGCCACTCTGGTCTTCGTAAATCTTTTCATACCAATTCATTTCATTTTTTGAATCTTCCACTGAATTAAAAGGTTCCAATGGTATGTATTTCACAACACTTTCAGTTGAATAAAGCTCCAAAAGATCAAAACAATCACTTTCCTGTGCCTTTCGTAATATGAAACGTTCTGTTGTTAATACGGGGAAATCCGTAAAGTTGAAATGTGCGTTCATAAGTATGCCCCTTTGCATATAGTAAACTACTATTCCATAGTACCATATTATGTAAATGCGGTGTTCATTTAT
Source organism: Lysinibacillus sp. G1-3 (assembly GCF_056322905.1). Taxonomy (NCBI): domain Bacteria; kingdom Bacillati; phylum Bacillota; class Bacilli; order Caryophanales; family Bacillaceae; genus Lysinibacillus; species Lysinibacillus sp. G1-3. The sequence continues at coordinate 174,902 of NZ_JBWHYQ010000009.1, read as the reverse complement.
AGATCAGAGGGACATTCTCAAATCGATATGAGTAAGGCCCCTCTTTTTAGGTTTGTCTTCATTTCACATGACGTTTGAAAATTTGGATCTAGCTCTGATTGAATTTCTCCTTAATATTTTTTGGTAACTCATCCACATTCATTACTTGAGGTTCACCAGTGTATCCATTTAAGCTTCTAGGGACACGGACGATTGTTCCTATTTCAAAATGGTTTTCAGCAAAAAACTTACAACCTTTTCATTTCCATCCTTATCATACCCTTCTACTGCATAAACATATTGGCCATTACTATTAGGCGCTTGTACTTCCTCGTTAATTTGAACATAGTAGTCTTTTTCTATCAATGCTCCCTTTTCACCACAACCAACTAAGAAAGTACTGAATAAAATTGCTATTGCCATGAATTTCATCATCTTCATTTCTTCTGTCTCCTCTTTTCTAACGAAATCGTATCGTTACTAAAGAGTATAGATTATCCCTTCACTACCTTAAATTTCGGGACATGACAGTTAACTGACAAAATTGTCATCTTACTAAACAGCAATGAACTCGGATATCATTCACCTTGCATCCCCAGTTAAGCTTCTTAATGTTTCCAAAATTTTTTGACGCTCAGCTTCAAAGTCAATTGCTTGTTCTACTTCTATCTCACTGTCATTTTGACGACGTTGATGGAACCATTCGGGGACTATCTCTTTATATTTTTGATGAGTAGATCGATTAGTATGATTTTGTCGTTGTTGTTTTTGAGCTACAAATTGTAGATTGTCCGCTTCTACTTCCTTAATGGATGTCAGTTTCTTATTACTCCAATCTTGAAGAATCTTTTCTACGTAATTCCAACGAAGTACATTGTTTTCTATTCCTAACTTCATAGCATGTATAACAAGGTCCTCTGACAGATCATCAATCCAAAAATCGATTTTTTTTGTGACATGAGCGACTAGAGAACCAAATCCATTTTGCTCATAAAACTCGAATGCCGTTTGTGTTTTTTGAAGGTTTTCACCAGTGGGTTGCCCCTTTATATCATCATCATTATTATTATTTAGTACATAATTATTTAATGATTTATTATTACTTAGTAGTGGCGGTTTTTCCGTTATCGGTTTTTCCGGTGACGGATTAACCGTTATCGGCTTTTTACTATACGGTTCAGTTCTTGGTGTTTCGAACACGAACAGCTCCAATTTCCCGAATTTCCCGTGGTTTGTTCTGACCTGCGTTTTGTGAATATAGCCCGCTTTCGTTAACTCCTTTATAGTATTAGCCGTGGATTCACGACTGCATTTGCTCTTAGTAGCTAAATTTGAAATACTAAATGACCAATCATCTGGCAATGACAACATATAAGCAAGCAAACCCTTAGCTTTTCAGCTTAAACGGATGTCATTCAAAAACCCTTTGTCTAACACAACAAAATTCTCCTTTTTACGAACCCTAAATATAGCCATGATGCCCCTCCCTGTAAATTCTTTGAGTTAAGTAAAAAAATGAGATTTCTCTCTCTTTATATACAGTTGTTTCACAAAATGAGGGACAAATATTTTCATTAAAATCACTTTAGAAAGCAGAAAAAATAGGACACGCTACAATGGCATGTCCTGTATCTTTACTTTTTATAGTCTGTAAACGTTTTATTTATATAATTCTTTATAGACGATTACTTTTAGTGCCAAAATTTCTTCGTCTGTTAATTTACCTTCCATCTCTTGAATGATTTGTTCTTTCGTCATTGAACCATTTTGTACTTTTGTTCTTATATTATTAAGCTCCGAAATACCAACTTTTTGAATGATTACTTTTGTTGCCTCTTCTTTAGTTGTAAACGGTAACTTGCTACTATCTGCAGTTTTGGCCTCTTCCATAAATGATTTTAATTGAGGGTCGCTTTCAATCGTAGTTTTAATTTCATCCATTTGACCACTTTCCTCTAATTCTGAAGAAATTGTATCAACGACTTTTTCGGATGCAAACTTCACACCATAATGATAAACCCCATAACCGATGGCACCCAGGACAATGACAATAACTAGAAGGAATTTAATGAATCTCATATTCTCACGCTCCTTAATTCTACACTTTATCATACTATATAGTGTGGAGAGATGAGAAATGATATCCTTTCGAGCTTTTTAACAAACCTAAGAGGCTACAAAATCAAAATCAACAAACAAAGAAAATCTCCCGGGTTAATTTTTATGACCGGGAGATTTTGATTTATTTAACATACTTCAAATACTTTTTCACAAAATCAACGATATAAACAACTTCTTCTTCTGAAATAGAAAATCGACTGCTCACTATTCGTAGCTTCGCTGGTGATTTTAATTGTTCACGCACTTGATCAATCCTCATATATCTACATTTACGAGGATTTACACTATCTCGAATCTGCTTGTATCGAAGGTAGGCATAGCGAGCAAAAGCATTTACCATCTCTCGCTCCTGCTCATCTCGTTGTATTTTGTTCGCAACTTCATCGATCACTTCAGAATCAAAAATCCATTTACCATTTGTTATTTGCATAGTACCACCTCTTTCATTGCGTATAGTTGATGTCAAATATCGCTGCACCTTAGTGATCTGGCATTAAGATGACTTCCATTGTTTCTTTTTATAGCTATTAGATGCATAAGAAAAAGCCACACCTAGTTAAATGTGACTCTTTTTGTATTTTGTTTAGTTAATGAACCCCCAGCATTACTCGCCAGCTTTTGTGCTTTATTTCCAGATTGGCCCCTTAAAACTTGTGTTTTTTTTATTAAAGGATTATACATATATATTTTCATTAACTAAAATGGAAATATAATGAGTTCCTAAATAAAAAGGAGGCAACATATGAACAATCAAACCTACGTGGACTGGGGCGGACATTATCTTAAACTGACGTGGTACCCAAATAAAAATATTCACGATTACAGCAAAGTAACAAGTGTACACGGAGTTTGTTTTTATAATGGGTATGTTTTGTTAGTTCATGTAGACGGGCGAGGATTTAACTTTCCTGGCGGTCATATAGAAAATGGAGAATCACCTGAAGAAGCATTTCAGAGAGAGGCATTTGAAGAAGGCTATGTAAAGGGTCCTATCAACTATATAGGAGCAATTGAAGTCAGCCACGAGGAGAATCCTTTATTCAAAGCTGATGGAAAGTACCCGTTAATCGGTTATCAAATGTTTTATTGTATGGAAGTTCAAGACTGTCTCCCGTTTCTGCGAGAACATGAAACGATTTCGCGCATTTGGGTTGAGCCGGACGAAGTACCTTATGTTATCCATGACCATGAGTTTTCAAATGTAGTTTTACAAGCGGCTTTAAGTAGCAAACCTTCTTATATGTAAAAATAGTTTTGTGTGAAATGGCTCACTCCCGGTCGAAATATTTTGATTGGGAGCCTTTTTTATGTCTTCAAATGTTTTGTTAGAAGAAGGGCCCCCTCTTTAAATACCTCATCTATCAACTGTTGGATTTTGCGGAGTCATGCTATTAGGTGTGGGCTTCAATAAATTGGTAGATGAAAAGAATAAAACAAAGGAACAGCTTCTTGAGGAAAAAGATGAAAGAAATATTGAATTAAGTCAAAATGCCAAATCAAAAGCATTTGATTTGATGATTAATTTATTCGGCTTTAGTCTTCTAGCACTAGCGATGTTTGGTTATATGAACGAGGTTTCTTTTTTCAGTCTTATAGCTCTTTATTTTACCTGCTATGCTTATTACTTGTATCGCCTTAAAATTAATAAGGAAATCATGTAGAAAAAAGTGATGAAAACACAATTTTTAAACATCATCTATAGACTTAATTTTTTAATCTAATTCAGAGGCATTTCACTATACAAACATAGCTACCAAATCATATTAATAGTAGTATAAAGCTAACTTAGCTTTGCCCTCCTAGTTTGTGGTTTAGGGTCACTTTGGTTCGAGTGACCCTTTTTTACTTCTCTTTCATTGTTATTTTAATTCCCCTAATATTTTTATACTTATACTGATAAATATATAAGCATTTTCAAATTTAGTGAGAGTCTTCATAGTTTATTATGATGAAATACCTTCGAATAGATTACGTTCAGTAATAATTTGGAAAACTCATTTTTGTTTTATTCGTATGTTTATTAGTCCTAAAATAAGTGAGGTGGCGAAAATGATTGCTGGCTATATTATATGTATAGTTCTTGCTTTAATCTTTGTTTTCATGGGTTATCTTACCCATATAAAAAAGAAACTGTGGCTTATTGCGGGTTACCAAGAAGAAAGTTTTTTTGGGGATAAAGATAAACTAGCTAAGCTATTTGGGCTATTCTCATACATAGTAGGTATTTCTACTTTTCTTTTACCTTTTGGTTTAGATTTTTTTGGTATCATTAGTGGTATTATTTATGTCGTTTGTATATGTCTAGGCACAGTAGCAACTTTGGTCCTGAAACAAATAATGAATAAACCACTTTAAAAAGAGTCTTTCTTAGGCTCTTTTTATGTTAACCTTAGAATATGGTTTATTACATAAAAAGGAGGATATGTAATGTCTCGTAAATTACGCCTTTGTTCGCCCATTGTTACCGCTATTTTATTTGTCATCTTTGTATTTATGAATTATTTGGGCTATTGGACAGCAGATAGGTTCATTCAAATTCTATTTTTCTTTATTATGATAGTGTCCGTTTTCAACGCGGGTATTAAAACAGAAGCAATTTTAAAAAGCAGAGGTAAATTCGAATCCTCTAGATAGCGAAGAACTTTCTAGATTTTTTAAGTATCCCCTTGAATTAGTCTACATTCAAGGGGATACTTTTTTATGTACTGCAGCACAAATTTTCCCAATGTTTAATTAGTCATTCCATCGCTTTTCTTTTATCTTGCCGAACGATGAAGAACATGTATAAGCTCGATAATAAAATGATAATGACTATTACTGCCAAGAAATATGTATCTTTCATCTTAAACAAAAATAAATTCAATGAATTTAATAATCCAGCTATCATTAAGAATAACCAATAGTTATTTTTTCTTTTTGATTGATCCCCATTTCTAAGATAACTAGCAGAAAGCCATATAAAAAAAGGTAAGTAACATACAATTGAAAAAGTAAGTATGGCCCATCCGATAAATGGCATAGTACATTCACCTCCGAAAATCTTACTTATTATATACGGTTGAAATTTGTAATGGTTTCAATTTTATTATTCTATAAAAATGATTTTTTCTCGAAATATCCTAAGTAACGTGCTCTACTTTCTAAAAAAACTCAAAAATCCGAGGAATCTTTAGCGTTGGTGTTCCTTTTTCTGGAGTAATTCCTCATGATCAATTTTCCTATTTTTCAAACGAAATTGAGTAAAATCTAGATGAATACCTCCCCTCCTTTCTACACATGAACATATTATAGATTGTAGAAGGGAGGGATATTTTATGGGATACTACCAAGGTGGAAATTATGGTAACTGTGGCTGTTACGGAGGATATGGCGGCGGTGGTTACGGTGGTTACGGCGGTTACGGCTGCGGTGGCGGCGGTGGTTACGGCGGCGGCTCAGCATTCGCCCTAATTGTTGTCCTCTTTATTCTTTTAATTATTGTCGGAGCAACATTCATGAATTATTAATGAAGTCTTTTACTACTATTCAGATTTTTAATAATAAAAGTTAATGCTAATTATCATTGTTACATTCAATCATTCCATACTCTCTATTGCTAAATAACATCAATAGTAATAGTAGGATAACTTACCAGCCTAACATACTACAGTTAAATCAAAAAAGGTCACTTTTGTCCGAGTGACCTTTTATTATTGATTTCAACTTCATTAGAAGGTTTTTTCATTATACGTAAGGTACTCAAAATTCTAAATCATTTATTTACATAATAAAATAAAACCGCAACAATAATATTTGGTAAAGCAATGTATAAGGAATTTATCGTGATTTTATGCCGTTCGTCCCGATGTTCTGTAGTTTCGGTAGCAAAGTTTGCCCTCATCCGATCCCCACTGGCCATGGAACCTGAAAAAACCATTGAAATGACAATAAAAATACAGCCAACTGCTCCTGGGACTACATAAATCTTTTCCATTCCCAACAAAATCTTCGATAGGAAAACACTACATAGTGATAAGAAAACACCAATTGCCAAATATTTCACCCTAAATCCCCCCTACCTTTATTTTACGCATAGTTCCTCTCTTTTGTTTCTCTATAAGGTGAATTTTTTATTGAACTAGGGTCTATGTATAATTCGAGAACATATAGCGACTTGCAAATTTGGGTAGAGCCTGTTACCTCATTGGAATTGAGTATATAAAAAACACTATACAATCATCATCGTCGATGAAAGTATAGCGTTTTATAATATAGGTTATCTTTGTTATTTAACAAAAATTTCTTCAATTTGGTCTAGCATAATTTCTGCTGCAAGGATGCCGCCAGCTGTGTTCCAAATTACATCATCAACTTTATGGACATTCCCTTTTTGTACTGCACTTAAGTTTTTCCAAAGTGGATCTTCTGTCCATTCTTTTTCAGTAGCTAATGCTGTATCATCACCTGTTGGCATGTAAGTAAAGTAGAAAAGTACATCTCCGTCCATTTTAGGAATTACTTCTTTTCCTACCTCAACAGCTAATTTTCCTAATTTCGCATTATCTTTAAATAGTTCCGCTTGCTCTGGTACACGTTTAAATCCTAATGAATCAAAAATAACGCCTGAGAATGAATCTGTATAGTAGATTCGAGATTTATCAGCCATAAAGCGTACGAATGACACCTCTTGATTCGTTTTATCGCCAAGCTTTTCTTTGACAGCTTGAACTTTATCATTATATGCTTTTAAAACTTCTTCGCCTTTAGCTTCTTGATTTACCGCTTTTGAATAAAGTTTAAAGTTGTCTTGCCAATCACCGCGTAATGTCTCTGCGAAGACTGTCGGAGCAATTTTGCTTAATTTTGCATAGTCTTTCTCTTGTCTTATTTTATTTCCAATGATTAAATCTGGTTTTAAAGAAGCAATTTTTTCAATGTTAACTTCACTCTCAACCCCAACAACTTCTACGCCTTCCAACTGATCCTTTAAATGGTCATACCAAGGATTACCTGAAAATGCTTGTACAGCACCTACTGGTTTAATACCTAGAGCAAGAAGTGCTTCTGTCCCTTCGTTTGTTAAAACGACAACTCGTTTTGGTGTGTCTTTAACTTCAGTTGTCCCCATTGCATGTTCGACACTGTAAGCATTACTCTTAGTTGAACTTTCTTCTTTCGTGTTTTCCTTGTTATTGCCACATGCAGCTAAAACAAATACAGCGACAACAGCAAGCAAAACTAGTAGTTTTTGAAATGCCTTTTGCATCTTTTCTTCCCCCAATGTATATGATAGAATGTTTAAGCAGATTTAACGATAATGAGAATCACTTTCATCTACTTGAGAACGAAATTAAGCATATTGTAAGAATCTATCATTGTCAATAATTTTTTTACTAATATGCAAGCACATTCTATTGAAAGAAGAGTACAACTTTATATGATTTTAAAAAATAATTTTTCAAAAACAATTGCTTTAATTGTAGGAACATTACTCCTACTTCTTTGTATCGGAATAAGTATCGTATACGGCTATGCAAATACGTCCATCCAAACGACTATTGACTCTTTTACACAGTTTAATCATTCAAACGAGCATATTATTATTCAAAATGTCCGTATTCCAAGAGCTCTTATCGCTACTTGTGTAGGTGCTTCCTTAGCTATTACAGGCGTGCTCATGCAGACGTTGACGAAAAACCCTTTAGCATCACCAGGAATATTAGGAATTAATGCTGGAGCTGGCTTTGCGGTCGTATTTACTATGATTTTCTTCCATGTGTCAAGTTTACAAGCCTTTGCATGGATTGCATTTTTAGGTGCTGCAATAGCCGCTCTATCTGTTTATGCTATTAGCTCGACTGGACGAGACGCGGTAACGCCAGTCAAAATAACGTTAGCAGGTGCCGCTATTAGTGCATTATTTGCTTCTTTTACGCAAGGATTACTTGCAACAAACGAAGCAGCACTCGAACAAGTATTGTTTTGGTTAGCTGGTTCCGTGCAAGGCAGAAAGCTTGAAATTCTATTATCTGTATTCCCTTATTTAGTGATTGGATGGATTGGTGCTCTATTAATCTCATCTAAAATGAATATACTTGCTCTTGGGGATGATGTAGCGAGAGGCCTCGGATTACCTTTAGGATTGATGAAGTTGATGGTAGGTATTATTGTCATTTTATTAGCAGGTGGTTCAGTTGCGATAGCTGGTCCTATAGGGTTTGTCGGAATTGTGGTACCCCATTTTGCGCGGAAGTTTGTTGGCACAGATCATCGTTGGCTTATTCCAATGGCTGCCCTATTAGGTGGTATTCTTTTACTATTAGCCGATGTGGCAGCCCGCTATATCATTATGCCTCAAGAAGTACCAGTAGGAGTAATGACAGCGATGATTGGTACCCCATTCTTTATTTACCTTGCGCGAAAAGGTGGAAAAAAATAATGAAACAGTTAAAAACAGTACGTTTACTACAAAATAAAATCTCGTTTTTACTTGATGTTAAAGCTTCTAAAAAACTTACGTTTATTAGCATCATGACACTAGCCGTTTTTTTCTTTAGTGCCTCATTTGGTGATTCGTTTATAAATCCTTTTACGGTGATCCAAACATTGTCCGGCTACGGTTCTGAGTTCGATCAATTAATTATTGTTGATTTCAGAATGCCTAGAATTTTTCTTGCTGCTTTTGCTGGAATGGCTTTAGCAGTGGCTGGCGCTATATTACAAGGAATTATTAAAAACCCACTAGCCTCCCCTGATATTATCGGTATTTCTGCAGGTGGCGGAGCGGCAGTCGTTGGTTTTTTAGCAATGTTTAGTGATTCCAATCATTCTTTAACAGTTAGTATTGAATGGTTACCCCTCGCAGGTTTTATCGGAGCAACCATTGTTGGACTTATTGTTTACGTATTTGCTTGGAAAGATGGTGTGACACCAACCCGTCTTGTGTTAATTGGTATCGGAGTCTCTGCATTTATGCAGGCCATTACGACGATGTTAATGATTATTGGTCCCATCTATCAAGCTAGTGAAGCCAATAAGTGGATTACAGGGAGCGTCAAAAGTGCTGATTGGAATCAAGTTCAAATTGTAGTTCCCTTAATACTAGTTCTACTACTTATCACATTTTTTATTACCCGACAGTTAAATGTCCAAGAATTGGGCGATGATACAGCAGCTAGTTTAGGACAGTCTGTACAAAAGGCAAGACTCTTTCTAATAATTTTGAGTTCAAGTCTAGTTGCTAGTGCGATTGCGTTTGCAGGAGCGATCGGATTTGTCGGCTTAATGGCACCACATATTGCGAGACGCATTGTAGGGCCTTCATTCGGTGTATTAATTCCTACATCTGCTGCAATTGGCGCATTACTTGTAATGGTTGCAGACATTATCGGACGAACAGCATTTAGTCCTTTAGAAGTACCAGCGGGTGTGTTTACGGCTGCCATTGGTGCTCCTTATTTCATCTATTTATTATTTAGAAACCCTAGAAAATAAAGGAGTCAAATTTCATGACTACAACTTTAGAAACTAAATCACTTACATTAAATTATGGTGATTCCAATATCATTGAAAATCTGAATTTATCTATTCCAATGAATGAAATTACTGTGCTAATTGGCGCCAATGGTTGCGGAAAATCTACACTTTTACGATCCATTGCTCGATTATTAAAGCCTAAAAACGGCTCTGTATTATTAGATGGTCAAGATATTTTTAAATTATCGACTAAACAAGTAGCTAAAAAACTTTCTATTCTTCCTCAATCACCAGTAGCACCAGAGGGATTAACAGTACTACAGCTTGTTAAGCAAGGTCGTTACCCACATCAAAGCTGGCGCAAGCAATGGACAGAAAAAGATGAACAAATAGTGTTAAACGCCTTAAAAGCAACAGGTGTTGATCATTTACAAGATAAACCGGTGGACGAGCTTTCAGGCGGTCAACGTCAACGTGCCTGGATTGCCATGACACTTGCACAGGATACAGATATTATCCTCTTAGACGAACCAACTACTTACTTAGATTTAACACATCAAATAGAAATTTTAGATTTATTATTTGAATTAAATCAACAGCAAAAACGAACAATTATTATGGTTTTACACGATATTAACTTAGCATGTCGATATGCTGACCACATCATAACGGTTCGCGACCAAGGTGTATTCCAGCAAGGAAGACCTGAAGAAATCATGACGACGACGTTGGTAAAGCATGTTTTTGATCTAGATTGTCAAATGACGAATGATCCTATTTTTGGCACACCATTATGTATTCCTTTTGGTAAAGGGCGTAAAATCTCTTATTCATAAAAATTAGACATTCCTATTGCTTCATTAACATATAAAAACACGTAACCCCTCATTAGTACAAGATACTAAGAGGTTACGTGTTTTTTTATTCTATATATGAACGGCTAGTAGTGACGATTTATTTCTTCTCAATGAATAAGCCTATCCAAGTCAGGAGAAGGCATGAGTGGCTTACTTAAAGCTTCGTTCGTAATTATTTATTCATCCCCTAAATATTCCACAACTAGCTCTTCTTCCTTGATATCCTTATCCAACGAGACCTTATAGGCTTTACCATTTGGTTTTGAACTAATGATTTTATGAATTTCTTGATCGATAAAATGGACGGCTACTCCATCGTCAGCGGCAATTCCAGATGACAGTTTATTAGCTTTCACCAAATTATGATATGCTGGTCTTCGATTGATTTCTCCATCATAATGAGGGCAATTACTACCTGGAAGAAACCCTAAACATTTTATCGGCTCTAACTCTCCCCCGAATGAATCTGTTATTCCTTCCTCAAACCAACAAATTGATCCAGCACTAATGCCTGTTAATAGGATTCCCTCATGCCAAGCAGTTTTTAAAATGCAATCTAACGACCATTCCTTCCATAAAGCCAAAAGGTTTTTAGTATTTCCTCCCCCGACATAAATGATATCCTTTTCCATAATAAAACTTTCTAAATCTCGCGTTGGAGGTGAAAAAAGTGATAAGTGGGACGGTGTGCATTGTTGTGAGTTAAAAAATGAATAAAATCTTGCAATATAGTTTTCTGAGTCTCCGCTTGCAGTAGGAACAAAGCAGATCTTAGGATTAACTTTGTTAGACTGCTGTAAAATATATGTATCTAATAAAGGATTATGCGGCTCCATAGAAAAGCCTCCTCCTCCTAATGCGATAATTTGTTTCATCTCTTCCCACTTCCGTTCTATTTTAGTTTTTTAAAAATACTGAACTTAATTATACAACGCCAATACTATTTAATCCATTTTCTTACAATGAATTATTAGTTGAGGTTTAAACTAATGCTTTAATTTTTAGTTGTATACAAAACAAATAACAGTCCAAAATGTAAGCAAATAACGCTGCACATTCCAAGCCATAATGTTATATTATTGGGAAGGAGTGTGATTATTTTGATAATAAAGGTAAGAGAAGAAGATTTTGATTTTAATGGCCCCAGTCTACATCAAAGGTGCTTTGAACCACTAATTAAAATATATAAGGTAAGAATGTCCGAAGAAACGAATATCTGTGTGAAAGAACGTTTTTATGAGGAACTTTCGGAAGGCCAAAAAGCATTATTTATGTTTAATGTTTATTATACCCATATTAGTGAATCTCTTATCGAATTTTATTGGTGGAGTGCTTATTTTATGGCTCAACCTAAAAGTTGGGCAGCTATCAAAGCATGTTTAAATTATTTTAATGATGAATCCTTTCTTTTACTCCTTGAGAAAATAGAGCAAGAACTAAAACGACATAATCACCCTAGTACGTTAGAGAATTTTTCAATCACTCGCGATGAATTAAATCATAACAAAGAGCTCCATGCATCATTTGAATCGATTTATGTAATGTTCGAAAATATTTATCCAACTACTATAGAAAAAATAAATAATTTCATCGAAAAGAATTTACAAGAATTTATACAAATTGAAAATTAAATAAAGGAGTTATTTTATGGCCACTATAGAAGACTTCATGAATCTTGATATTAGAATTGGTACTGTGATCCAGGCTGAGGTACTTCCGAAAGCAAAGGTTCCTGCCATTAAAATGAAAATAGATTTTGGGGAAGAAATCGGACACAAGCAATCTTCTGCTCAAATTACTAAACACTATACACCTGAAGGAATTATTCATAAGCAAGTAGTAGCAATCGTTAATTTCCCTCCCCGTCGTGTAGCAGGCTTTAAATCAGAAGTTTTAGTGATTGGTGGCGTTCCGATAGAAGGAGATGTGATTTTATTAGCGCCTGACCAACCTGTACCAAACGGAACTAAAATTAGTTAAGTCGAGGATTTTGTGATAGTGGTATCCTATCAATAAATCACACAATTGCATCCGGAATCGTCTTTGTGCTAGGCCGATACGATTTCGGTATTGCCACACTTTGACTGTGTTCCTCTATTTTAACGGGTGTTTGGACACCTGCTGTAATAAGTTTAAAAATAAATCTAGTTTGAAGGCACAAAACTAACTTTAATTGCTTCACCATCATATAAATAGTAGTGTAAAGCTAATTTAGCCTTACACCTCCTGACTTGATACTAAGGGTCACTACTATTGTGTGGTGGCCCTTTTTGTTTCATCCATTGCCATATGTTACAATTTTCGTTACTTAAAATTGTAAGAACAAATTCCTAATTTGAAAGGAAATTAAAAAATGAAATTTTATATAGATTGGTGCTATATCGTTAAAATCTTCAAATAAAAAATGAAAAGGAGCGTGATACATGAAGAGAAAAAGGAGAGAACATTGTGAAAAACAGACAAGCAACAACTAATGACTATGAAACTATTATAAATCTTTGGAATAGATCCGTTTCCAAAACCCATGATTTTTTAAGTTTAAAAGATAAGGAAGACATTAAAAAGGAAATCCCCATGTATTTCCCACATCTTGATGTGAGACTTTGGTTCGTGGAAAATGAATTGATAGGTTTTTCAGGTACGAATCATCAGCATTTAGAAATGCTATTTTTAGAACCTGCTGAAATTGGAAAAGGTTATGGAAAACAAATAATACAACAACTTATTAGAGATTTTAATGTAAGGTCTGTTGATGTTAATAAAGACAATGAAAACGCAAAGATGTTTTATTTGAACAATGGTTTCACAATTGTCAGCGAAGATCCAACAGATAGTTCAGGTCGCCCTTATCCAATAGTACATTTAAGATTGAAATAAATAAGAGAGGCCCCCCTCTACTTTTATCAAAATAATTTAATTTGACATTAGGCTGCAACCAAGCATATGTTTGATTGCAGTCTTTTTTAATGAAACCCTATCTTATTCGTGGCTCCCCTTTTTTTACACTTCTGTTAATATCCAATTTGAATCATGTATTTTCAATAAAACATTCCAATAAAATGATATATATACATAACATGAAAAGAGGAATGTGTATGAACTCTGAAAAGAACTATAAATCCCTACTACTACTAATTGGTTGGTTAAACGCTTCCTTTGCACTTGTCTTTTTTCAATTGTTTTTTGGTATTATGGCCATTTGTATGGGCATTGTTTTAAGAAGTGATTATTATGAGAAAAAGCATGGGCTTATTTTAATTATTGTTGGAATTATTGCTGGGATTGCCGGATGGATACTTAATTACTTATACTTGTAGACTAGCAAAATTGTAAAACAAAAAAGCACTAACATGTTGTACGTCAGCGCCTTCGAAACAAAATAGTACTTACTTCTTCACTTTTGAAAGTGTCATACCATCACCAATTGGAATAATAATCGACTCTAATTGAGGGTGGTTTGCTACTGCAATATTGAATTTCTTCATTAATTCCGTATAACGTTTTGGTTGGGCATTTGAGTCTGCCACACTCCCATTAGCAAGGACATTATCCGTAACGATCATCGCATCAGGTTTTGCTAACTTCACACAGTAATTTAAATAGTTTTCATAATTATCCTTATCAGCATCGATGAAGAAAAAATCGAATCGCTCATTGCCCTGCTCCAGCTTTTCGAGGCTTTGCAATGCAGGTCCCGTCATATAGCTTACTTGTTCAGCAAAACCTGCTTTCGTTAAATTACTGTAAGCTAGCTGCGCGTATTTTTCCTCTAATTCTAGCGAAGTTAATTTCCCATCACTTCCGAACCCTCTAGCTAGACAAATGCCACTATAACCCCCAAGAGCCCCTACTTCAAGAATGTTTTTAGCACCAGTCATCGAGACAAGCATTGTTAAAAGTTTTCCAGAAGAAGCAGAAACAGAAATGGCGGGCATCCCGTTTTCTTGAATGGACGTAATAACCTCCTCTAAAATAGAGTCTTGCGTATGAAACACAGAATCAATGTAAGTATTAATTATTTTCATTTAAGTTATCCCCTTCTCCATCATGGTTTATAGATTTTTCATCCTGTTGATTGTCGGGTGTATCCAGCGTTTCACTTTCATGTATTTCAAATAATTGAATGAATTCATTGATGACCATATCAATAGCTTTTAATTCACCTACTAATATTGGCTGAATCGATTGGAACTCTGGTTGCTCTAATTGTTGCTTAATCGTTGCACGCTTTAAATTCATCATCTCTAAAAAAGCGATTGCTCTTCCTCGACGGAAAGTTTTAGGTCCGCGTTGATGAGAACCATCTCTTCCTCTATGACGTCCCCCTCGATGATGTCCTTCTTCTCTAAATTCCTTCATTTTTTCACTTCTCATTTTCATTCTCCTCTCGTTGTATACATTTGTATACAATATCGATTGCATTTACAGTGTATACAAATGTATACAATTTGTCAATTAACCTTCTCTATTCATTTCCCGTTTCCTAATTTCATACTTTAACAACAGAAACATTAAACGTTTAAGGAATTATGTTATATGTACTTCCCTCTGTTCTTCCATTAACCTGTAAATAATAGCCATCACCATAAAACGGTAATTAATAGTTGTGTGACTTCTAGGAGTAAAGGATTCATTGGTATTGAAGTAGAGAACTTCATGTTCAAAAGAAGGAGCGATAAAATGAAAAGGCCATTTTTAAAAATTGGTCTATTACTTGTTTTTGGCGTAGTGTTTTTAACTGGGGTGCAATCATTTTTTAATCAACAGGAAATTAATTTGGCAAGTGAAAGGTGTCTAAAAGCAGGTGGAGAACCCATTGTAGAAAGAGATCTTCTTTCATTAAATTACACCTTTGCATGTCACATCAAATAATTGATTGTATGAGTAATTTCGCATAATGTTGTGGTTTCCTCTGACTGAATTAAGTGGGTGATATATTGAAGAAGAAATATTGTTTATTATTTGTAGTATTGTTTAGTTTATTTTTAGTTGGATGTAATGAAACAGGCACAGGAGATACTTTTACTTCTGAAAAACCTGATGCAGCAGAAGCATTAAGATTGAACAACCACGCAGACATTTTTCAATGGGAAGGTAATATTTTAAAGACCAACATAGAATGGCTAGATGAACTTGATCTCCATGAAGATAAATATATTGGTGACATAAAATTTAATGCCACTAAAGCTGAGGAATTTAAAAATGGTACAGCTAACCATTTACCGATTGGCGCAAAGATTTATTCAACAAAAGAGCGTGATGATATTTTAATCGTGAAATATGATGATGTTGTAAAACGGTATTTAGTTCTATCTGAGGGCTGATTTACTGAAAAGGAGATGCATCATGTTCATTCACGATATTGTAACCGATTTCACCGAAAACTATCTGCCTACTATTAATTATTTAAAGAAATATTATGAAAAGCATGCAAGCCATTTTGAAGAATACTTTCTATATCATTGCCAAAATGTAGATAAAAAATTGAAAACGTCTATTCCAAAGCACCAGGAAAAGATGTCAGCATTAATTGAAATGAAAGATAAAATGCCCAAGCTTATTATTGATATTGTAAGTGACTATGAACAGATGTATGGTATCACATTTACAAAGGATGTACATCTAATTGTAGGTTTATTTGGCAGTAACGCTTTTACTTACCGACAAATCATACCAGAAATTGCATTTTGCTTAGAGAAGCTTTCCCCTCAAGACCACCATTTACAAATTATTATTGCTCATGAGTTTGGGCACGCTTTACACCATTTATTATCCGAAGAAAGAGGTATTAATTGGGAGATGATTGACTGGTAGAGCCCATACACTTGGCTTTTACAGGAAGGTATTGCAACGTATTTTTCTACAAAAGTAGTAAGTGCGAGGAAAGATGAATACTTTGCATTTCAAGAAGACTTAGAGTGGCTAACATTTGCAATGAATAATAAACAAACTATTATGAAAGAGTTTTTAAGCGATTTAACCTCGCTAAATGCAAGATCAGTGTTTCTTGAATGGTTCTCTATTAATGGAGGTAAACGATTTGGTTTTAATCGCTTAGCCTATTTTATCTCATACGAATTAATACAAAACTGTCTTCAAGAGCTAGCCGAATTAGATGTTATTACATTATTGCGAAACACAAACTATCGAGATATTATTTATCAACATTTAACCCAAATGGCAAATAAAAATGTATGATTCACCATCTAATGCAAATCTAACCTTTCCATTCTTTTAGGTCACCTTTCTATTGTTGATGGTGACCTGAATTTTTTTAGTCAGTGGGCGAAAAGAAAAAGAAGTCAGGAGGCCTTTACTGTTTGAATCATATCTTCACATAGTATAGAACTTTATTTTACGAGATATAGCTTTAAATTGTAAATTACATAAAATATTACACGAGGATACATTTAGTTCCTCTTCACATTTAAAAGCTCAAAATTTATTTTTACCCCTCTTTCAAGAATGTCAAGCTTTATGTTTATCAATATTTGTTCAATTAACAGAAAAATCTGATTTTCATTTTTTTATAGCAAATGATATGGTTCTCATATAACTAGATTTTTTAAACTGTGAGAATGACAATAAATGTACGTTGGAAAAGGATGAAATACAATCTAAAGATGTCAATGGTTCTGATAGAGAGAGTTATATTGAAGAAGCGCTTAATGCTAAAAGGGTACAAGCTGTTATTGAATCTGCCGAGGAACAAGGTTACTTTTTAGAGGAGAAAAGTATTCAAGTAAAAAAGATTTTCCCTGAAAATCAAGAGTCTCAAGTAAACGTAGCTATAATGCTAAGTAAATCTCAAGATGCGTATCAAATTGTGCTCTATAATTCTCTAGGATTAACTAATGTTATTGATGTTAATGACGGTGAAGTAAATATGAATTATTCTTTACTAGAAGAGATTACTCCTCGTATTCTATGTATTACGTGTTCTACAGTTTGTGTTGGACTAGTTGGTAATCCACCAGCATTTCTATCATGTTTAGCTTTATGTGTTGTAGCTTGTGGTGCCTAATATTATCTCGATATGATATATAACTGAAAGGAGAAATGAAACAAATGAAATATAAGTATCTTATTAATATTTTATTATCTATATTTCTTCTTTCATGTTTAATAGGATTTATTTATTTACTTTCTGCTTCTGGAGCTAGTTGGTGGATAATTCTCATTATCATCATTCTAATTGTAGTATTTTTTAAATCAAACTTTATTTAAAGGGCTTTGACGTAGAGAGACAATAAAGGGGTGATTTTATTATTAAAACAAAAATAATTATCCCAGCTATTTTAGGATTACTAATTGGGGGTATTATAGCGTTTATATTATTAAGTGTAATATAGAACACTTAATATAACCTCAACAAATGAGAGTTATATTAAGTTTATTTTGACTTACCGAAACTTAAAACTTTTTTTAAAGTCACTTCAACAAAAAAAGCGTTAATCATTCTTTGATTAACGCTCCCTTTAATTGAACAAGATTTGCCAAGCTTCCACTACCCGCAGTCTTTTTTCTGCCTCGTTTTGTCCGATTCTTATTCTTATTTAGAAATCTAATATGCAATACCTACTCGCGATTTCACATATTCCTTACTCTGAATTTGTTGATAGGCAAACTCTGCCGTATCTGCTACAGATATTTCTCCCCCACCATCCGGTAAAAAGTCTTGTTCAATGCGATAGGTACCCGTGTATTCACCGTCAGGTAAGTATGTAGGACAGACGATTGTCCAATCAGAGTCCGATTTCTTCAATAACTGATAGACTTTATGATGCTCTTCTGCCGCAAAGGTTGTTTTTCTTTTGGACTCACTCGATTGGTAACGCAATACATTTGGTGTCAGACGACTTTGTAGAATTCCCGCCGTTCCAATCGATATAATTCTCTTCACATGCTGTTTTTCCATTGCTTCAAGAATTAGCGGCATACTCTTGGTTAATGTATTGGTGCCGTCCGTGTTTAATGCACTGATCACAATATCAACATTCACCATGACATTTTCTATATCTTGTTTTTTTAATACATTTCCTTGTACAATCTGTAAATTTTCATCATTTAGGTTTAGCTTATTTTGGGTACGAACTAACGCTGTAACGCTATGTTCATCTCGTAAAGCTAGTGAAACTATGTGGCTTCCAACGCGTCCAGTGGCGCCTAAAACTAAAATTCTCAGAATAATCACCTCTTTTCTTGATTATAGCACACAAATTTTCGTTAACTTGTTAGAGGTCTTTAACCATTCTTACTTGTTGTGAATGCATCAATAAGTCTGACATTAACGATAAACAGTTGAAGATCATTTGTTTCCGCGATACTATTGACGATATTTTGGATTTCGCTTTCTGTACTTTTTTCTAATTTATCTAAATTATGTAATGGTATAGTGATTACTTGATTGTTTGGAGATTCAATTAAGTAGCCGATCGTACTATCTGGATAATAGCCTGCTGCTCGTAACGCTACTATAATTTTTTTTGTAAAATTCGTATTTTGTAATTTTTCTCCAATTTCTTCATTATAATTTGTATCGGGATTTTTTTGAACGGATCTTTCATTTGAAGGTTGATTATACTTAATCAAGGCAGCAGCTATTACGATCACGGAAAATAAAATAAAAAGGCTTTTAATGAACCCTCTCATATATTCTCTCCATTCCATCTTTTTAATAGAATACGCTTCTCTTTTTAAATCATGAATTTATCCCATTTTCCCGTAATGTACAGCAATGATCGAAATGATTTTTATCAAGTTGCCAGGCTACCATTTAATTCACCTGGCAAATTTGTTGTAAAGGACAAAAATCACCTAAAAATTTATTTATTAACGATAACTTTCACAACAGGTTCTAATTTTCCTACATATGCATCACCAAGATAATCTACATCTATAACTATAACTTGTGGCACGAAACGTTGAATGCTTTCTAAAAGACGTGCAGTATTTCGTCTTTTGGCAAGCTGGAAAGGTGGAAGAGTGTCTAGTCTAAAACCAAAATCTCTGTACAAAGGGCAAGAAATTACGAAAGTAGATAATATATACGCTACATTTTGTAATATTTCATCAACGCCTGAAGCATTAAAATCAAAATTGTTTTTGCCGGTTACTTGATGTGTCATCCTATCAACCTTTCTACTACGATACATGGAAAGATGTTAGTAATCTTTCTGAATATGAGCTTTTCATCAAAAAAAGAGCACTTAGTTATTTATGCTAAATGCTCAAAAGTTATGAACGAAGTACACATTCGTTATTGTATGTATACGATGCAATGTACCGCTAAACAATTGCACAGTGTCAGGTTCCGTATTTGCGCTTCTTTAATTGGATTCTATCTAAATATTGCGTAATAAATGACATATAACCAGCTTAAACAACCATGTATGATCGCCCAGATGATCGAATGATTGACACTCCAAGAAATAGTAATCGCCAATACCGAGCCAAAACTAATACCACTCTTAATGACTGTTTTGTTTTCCATTTTTCTCACCTTCTTTACTTTTCTAGCTTCCGAAGTATGTCTCCTCATCTTCATTCCTCCTCATCATGCCATCATTGTAACATTGCTGTTTGAATGTAAAAATGATTTTATCGCTAATAAAAATCGCAATCTACACGCCACTCGTTTAGCTCACGATTAAAAAAGAAATAGAAATTCCCATTATCGACGATATTAAAATATGCCTTCCCGTCTGAGGCAATTTGGAGTACAAACGGAAATTCCTCACCATAATCACGACCACTTTGGCAAAAAGCTGGATAGCCACCAATTTTATGCACGGCGTATATTTCTTCAACGATATCATCGAAGTACTCAACATCCTCCTCGAGCTCTAGCCTCAAAATTTCATCTTCCACATCAGACGGAATCCCTCCCCCATCCCATGTCGGATAATCATTGTCAATCCATTTCGGAATAAGTGGGAAAGCTCGAATTCGGTCATGCTGCCAATTTTGCTGGACTAAACCTTCTAAAGAAGTATATGCTCTTATTTCAAAAAAACGGCTAAGATCATCATCTATGAGGTGATCAAATATTTCTTCATTCATAAATAACGTTAGCAGCTCAATATGTTGAAGCGATGTGGGTACAAAAGGAAGCTCCTTTAAGAATAATGAAGCAAGTGGCTGAAACCCTTGTGGACACTCCTCTGCAGGTAATGACCATCCTACAAAGCCTATCCAGCTTTCTAGCAGGTTATATGTAGGTCTAATACCACCCGTTTCAAAAATCGTTGCTTGCCTTACTAATTGAGCCTTAATATCATCAACTTTCATCAGCTACCTCTTTACCGCGACAAATACAATCGACGACATGGTCATTTACCATTCCTGTTGCCTGCATAAATGAATAGCAAATCGTACTACCAACAAATTTAAAGCCGTCTTTTTTTAATTGCTTGCTCATACGTTCACTAATTTCTGTTGTAACAGGTACGTCTGCAATGGACGACCATTCATTGATGATCGGCTGATGGTCTACAAAGCCCCAAATATATTGAGAGAAGGATCCATACTGCTCCTGTATACGTAGAAAGGCTTGAGCATTCGTTACAACACTAGCAATTTTAAGCTTATTTCTTACAATGCGAGAATCCTGTCTAAGCTCCTGTAGCTTGTCCTCCGTATAGAGAATAATTTTCGAAGCATCAAATTGGTCGAAAGCTGCCCGGTAGCCCTCTCTCTTTTGTAAAATCGTCCACCAGCTAAGACCAGCCTGTGCTCCTTCTAAACAAAGCATTTCAAATAAATGCTGATCATCATGGACTGGGATACCCCATTCTTTATCATGGTATTCAACATATAAAGGCTCATCTTGCTTGACCCATTCACATCTTTTCATTGATATATCCTCCATTTACTATGATTCATTTAATTCCTGTAATACAAAGCCAACCTTTTTGCGTGTTTTCTCGTATCGTAACAGTTTGAAACCCAACACTTTCAAATAACTGCTTGATTTCAGGCTTAGTTTTATAAGCTTTCATATGATAATTAATTTTATAGAGCTCCGAAATGATGATAAACTTCCCATCGTCCTTCAACACTCTAAATACTTCCTTCACATCATTTGCTAAATCTGGCCAAAAATAATGCGTTTGGAATGCTGTAATCGTATCGAAAAACTTATCCTTGTACGGAATGCTTGAAACACTTGCTTGCGTTACGATCACTTTTCCATTTGTCACATCCATTAGATTGGTTTTCGTAGAATCTTTAACCGCCTGCGCAGAAAAGTCTATACCATAGATTTTACCACTTGGATTCATTTCCGATAAGGATTGAAGCGTTTTTCCACCTCCACATCCAATATCTAACACAATATCACCATCATTTACAGCTTCCTGTTTCATGAGCCAAGTATTCATACCGCTATGTGCCTTATTCATAATTCGCAACATCAATGAGCCTACGAATCCTCGTGGTTGTTTAGCTTGTTCGATTAATCGTTGTAAAAGTGTCATTTTAAAATTCCCCCTTGTCATTGTCGCTTTTAAAAACCTGCTGAGAAATATAGATTGAGAGGTCTTGTGTAGCTAGCTTTGTTAAGGCGGTTTCCTTACTTTGATCTGTAGCACCTGCAACTGCATCTCTCACAACTGTTACAGCAAAACTTCTAGCTAGAGCCCCTTTCACAGTTGCTGTGACACAACCTTCTATAAATGCACCTGTTACTATTAACTCGTTTATGTCATTATTTTTTAAATACGTTACTAAGTTGGGATTATTAAATGCATCCGGTTTATTTTTTGAAAAAAACACACCATCCATTCTTAATAATCGTTCATCCAATTCAGCACCCTTACTTCCTTTTAAAGCTGTGAATTTTCGTAAAAAATTCGAAAGGATCTGCGTTCGCTCAAACTCATTCCTCATATAGATGATTGGAACATTTGATTTTACAGCGCTTTTTATAAGGTCATTTATGCTATTTAAAGTTGGCTCAATTTGATGCTTTGCTACAGGCATTCTCGCTTGATCACTAAAGTAATCATTTTGAATATCAAGTATCATTAGCGCTTGCTTCAAACTACTCCCCCTCCCCTTTTTTTCTATCTTATCTCTTTACGTTCTGAAAAATAAAAAAGTTTCAAATTTTACCATTTACAAGGGATGTTTATGTTCAAAAAAAATCACAAGTGCCTTTAGGAAATAGCACTTGTGATTTTATTCATCTATAAGTAGGATAATATAATCGTAATAAAGGTTTATTATTTTTCACACTGGTTGTCATCAATTACAAACCATATGGAATATGTCAAAAAGATAGCTACTTATCCTACAATATTTTCTAATTTAAATATGTATTGTTCGCAATACTTCTTTCGCGCTCGTCCATTACTAGATGGATAATAAATGCAAGTTGTTGCTCGATTCGCAAATTGTTAAGATGCAGGATGTCCGCAATTGCATTTTTTTGTATCTCCTCTAATCCTGCCTTCTCAAGCATTAACATAATTTCTTCTTTTGTCAGCCCAAACATTCCTTTTTCACCTCTACTTCATCCAATTATTATTTTACAATCATTTTTCATATTACTAAAACAACGAACTAGTAAAGCATTTCATGAACTTTTTTCTTTGATTACAGGATAACATATACAAATTAAACAATCCAAAATCTACTTAAATGTAATAAAATTTTAACCTCTGCAAAAAAAACATTGTTATTTAATAATAATTTTAATACAGTGCCTAAATCGATACTTGTTATTCACTAACTCTATTATAAAAATA
This sequence comes from Lysinibacillus sp. G1-3, assembly GCF_056322905.1. Lineage (NCBI taxonomy): Bacteria > Bacillati > Bacillota > Bacilli > Caryophanales > Bacillaceae > Lysinibacillus > Lysinibacillus sp. G1-3. Next base: position 151,741 of record NZ_JBWHYQ010000009.1, on the reverse strand, counting down.
ACAAGTGCTTTTGTCGAATTTTAGAATTCGACGCTACTGTGTAAATATCATTATAAAGAAACCGTTTACATACAAATATAAATGGCTATGAACAATGAAGAAGTGTCTTTTTACATATCCATCATATTTATTTACACCGTTATTACAGTACTTTTACCCCATAAAAAAAGTAATTTCAAAATAATTGAAACTACTTATCCTACTTATTTATTCGGTACCTATACTGTTTTATTAACATTATTCGTTGAGGCTATAATGTTAAGTTTTTGTAAATTTTCAACTTGTATTCGTAACCTTTCGTCCAGTATTTGCATGTCGGCTGCTTCTGCTTGATTTATTACACAGTGCTTTGTTTTATTATTGTCTTGCAAATAAATTATTCTCGACGATGAATCACTCTTCCACAATGCCTTTTTTGTAAACCCTTCGATAAATAATTGACTTTTCCCCTGTACAATAGAGGGGATTTTTACAGAAACTAGATCTGTATACACCATCTCAAGTAAAGATTGATTGGACACCGCTAAAAATGGACGATCCGCTTCATCAATCGCACAATGCTTAAAACGGCCCATTGACTGATCAGACCAAACGATTGCATACGGCCCTTCATAACAGTTTTTAAATTTACTATTTGCTATTTCAAAAATAGCATCAATACAAGTAATCGCATTCGCACGAATATGATCGAAAGTACAATTATCAGTAAAGAGCCGAGCGTTATTAATATAAATATGGTGACTTTCGAGCTCTCGAATTATGGTATTCTGGAGCGTAATCTTAGCGTGATCATTGCCATAAATACCACCTGCCTGCCCAATTTGAATCATGCACTGATTGAGCATTAGCCCGCTGGCGTCAACAATCATTTGAAATTGCGGGTGTTCTTGGATATTACATTCTGTCATCGATACATCCGCTTCATTAACAGCCGTTACTCCCGTCGCCTCTCCTTTTTCTATTCTACATGTACGAAACTCACCTTTACTATTTTCAATTAACAACTGTGATTTCACATTACGATGAAACTTACAATCGTACACTATCGCCTTCGATTTCTCGCCAAGAAAAAGGCCATTTCCCACTCCATCAGAAAAGATAGAATCCGTCACGAACATCTCACTTTGATGAACAACTAAGTGCGTGTCTTGATGTTGCTTGATTTCACAGCCATCCATCGATAGCTTCGTGTTCTCGAAAACTTGAATCCCTATACTTTGCCCTTGGTGAATAAGTGTATTCATCATTGAAATTGAACTGGAGGCTGCAACAATTTGTGCCTTTTGATGCCCATGAATTTCACAATCCACCATCTCCATTTTCACATTTCGTATTGCATAAATGCCATTCGCTCGCCCTTCCAACAGCATGCAATTCGTCAAAGTGATTTCACTATTTTGCACCATCATTTGAGCCTTCTTATGATGCTGGATAGTCGTATCTACAAGAATAACACTCGAACCATTATCAATACGTAAGCCAACATGATTGATAGGACTCGCTAAAATATCAACATTTTTCATCATTAAACTTCCGAAGCTTACAGTTACTTGTGTTTGCACCATTTGCTGCTCAATAACACAGTTTTCTAGCTGTAAATCTCCCTTTACATAAATACCTTGCCCTTGCGTAAAACGCAAATTTCGCATATTCACAAGTGTTTGATAGCGTATAAACACGCCACCTTTAATGATTACGTTTCCTACTCCATACAATGTAAGCCTTTGGGAAATTTCAAAGCTTTCTTCATACATTCCTTCCCGGATTTCAATAAAATCTCCTGGCTTTGCCTCTTGAATCGCCTGCCCAATGCTTTGGTATTTGTACATAATACCTCTCTTTACAACAAGTGTCGCCATCTCCACACTCCTTATCGAAGCTTATTCATGAAAACATGAAATTAATTGTCGGTTTTATTTTATTTATAGCCTCATTGAACTTCCTGTTATTCAAGTTTTGGATAAATAATTTACAACCAGCTTTTATTTAGAGCGACAAAACTATATTTGATAAAGGTATTTACTCTGTTGATTTCAACCTACTTTCTAAACCACATAATAAAATAAAACCAGCAATCACACGATTTTCTCGTCGATTGCTGGTTTAACCGATTTACATAATTCAATTGCTACAAAACACAATACATGTAATTACAATTTAAATTTCCTAACAAGGTCATTTAAATTTTCTGCCATGCCCGCTAAATTCGCTGAGCTATTTTTGATTTCGTCCATGGAACTTGCTGCTTGTTCGATTGTTGCTGAAGTTTCTTGGATGCCTGCAGCGGATTGTTCTGATACGGCGGCAATTTCGTCCACTGATTTATTAATCGTAACGGTATTTTGTACTACCTCTTCTAGCTTTGTCATCACGCCATCAATATTCGTTGACATGGCGTAAACGGCCTCTGCAATCTGGTTGAATGTTTCATTTGTAGATGCGATTTGAGCCGTACCTTTTTCGACCTCATGATAGCCAGTTTCCAGTGAGGAAGTTACCGTGTTAGAATCTTGTTGAATTTTTTGAACGATCCCCGTTATATCGTCCACGGAGACAGATACTTGTTCGGCGAGTTTACGAACTTCGTCTGCAACGACCGCAAACCCTTTACCATGCTCCCCTGCGCGAGCCGCTTCGATTGCTGCATTAAGAGCAAGTAAATTCGTTTGTGAAGCAATATCCTGTATGACAGCTACGATTTTTGAAATTTCCTGGGTTTGTTTACTAAGTTCATCCACTTTATAAACAGAATCCTTCACAATATGATGAATGGATGTCATTTGCGCAGTTGATGCATCCATTAAACTTTGGCCCTCTTTCGTTAAAGCCATAACATGTTGGGAATATTGCTGAACATCTGTACTACTATTGTTGACGTCTGTCACCTTTAAGGTGAATTCTGTCATTGTTGTCGCTACATCTGAAGCATTGCTCGCCTGCACTTCTGTACCACTTGCAATTTCAGTAACTGTATCGACAATTTGTTCCGTACCCGTTTTCACTTCTGTCGATGATTGCATAAGCTCTTCACTATGCGCAGCTACGTCATTAGATACTGTTTGAATTTGCTTTAATAATCGATTCAAAATATCGGACATCTTATTAGTCGCTTCTGTAAGCTGCCCTATCTCATCTTGGGATTTCACAGCAAGTGCAGGTTCACTTAAGTCACCTTCAGTAATTCGTTGCATACGATTTGTCAAAGCGATGATTGGTCTTGAAATCAGTCGAGCACTTAACAATGCAATCACAATAGTAACGATCACAATGACAATTCCTACGATACTACCCGTCAGCTGCTTAGTCTCTCCTGCACTGATAATGTCTGCGCCAGCCGCATTAATCGATTGCTTACGATGCTCAGCTAATCCTTCATAGCCTTCACGTATTTCCGTCGCCTTATCACTCATAGAAGCTAAATTTTTCGTCGCTAGTTCCTTCTGACCTCGATCATAAACATCAAATACCTCTTTTTCTACATAGCTATTCCATTCCTTCGCCATTTCCGCAATTTTGCCGAAATCTCCTGACTCTGTAATTTCTAAACGCTTCTGTTCGTTCTCAACAGCATGCTTTACAGTATCTTCAAAAATCTTCTTATACTTTTCTTCGCCAGAAAGTACATACCCTCTAGCTGCAGCAATTCTTAGTGATATCGTTTGAGCTTGCTCATAATCTGCAATTAGTAATTGCAATTCTTCATCAACGATTTTTTCCGTTGCGTTATTGCTTTGTTGTATTGCAAAGTTATTGTAAACAATGTATAAAATGACGATTGCTATAACAATGCTGAAAGAAAAAACGATTCTTTTACTAATAGACTTAAAATTCATTTCAAATTCTCCTTATTTTACAATGCAAATTGTGCTTTATCATAATTTGAATACCATTAGTAATCTACCACTTTAAAGACGAAGTTGGATGAATCAGGAATTTTTTATATATTAAATGAAATAACTAGTTAATTTTTATGTAATTTATAGCAGATTATAGTATCCGAAAATAAAGCAGATGGACTACTTTAACACCAAAATTAGTACTTTTAACACACATAAAAAGGAACAGCATTAAAAAACAAGCTGTTCCTTCTATTTAAAAATTAATCCCAATAGTTAAAAATAACATCCCCTATAGTTTTACTGTCAAAGTGTGAAATATAGGTCCACTCCACCTCAGATAAACTGTGCAAATCCTTATCTTGCGTCAACAATGTGTTTAATGTATCAGTTGTAAGGCATTTACGCATCGGAAAATATTTGTGTAAGTGAGTTTTTGTTAAAAATTGAAAGCTTAGTTCTTCATCAAACTTAGCAAATGCAATATAAGGCATCAGCCTATGATGGAGAATTGTCAAACGCTCATCCTCCAGTTGAATCACCGCTTGCATATAAACAAAATGAGGCTGATCGATAAATTGCAATGCTTTTGCTCCTTGTTCGCTTGTCACTAAATGATAAACCATCGACTGGAAAGTACGCATATCCTGTTCGATTAGATGCTCTGCATCAAAACCTGAAATCCCTTTCGTTAATCGCAACGAATCACCCCTTTATGATTGTTTATATAAGACCTTCTAGTAAAGGTAGGTAAATTCCTTCTATAAGTATCTAATTTCTTGTTGCTAAACAGAGTAGATCGAAAATACGTATCTTATGTACAGCAATTTTTTTCATTTTGCACCTTAATTCTAAAATGCTTCTAGTTAGTTTTTCTTTTTAAACGTCCATCACTTCCACCTATAAATGGTATTATAGCAATAAACTAATAACCATAAATTGGACATTATCTAAAAATTAGAACAACATCAAAATTTAGGTACTAATTGGTTAAAACTTATGCTATGTATATAAGTTGATATTCGTTCAACACTTGGAGATTAGCATTAGAGGAACGGAAATCAACCCTACGTTATGGTGATAACCTACTAAATTTCCAATAAAATAAAAAAACTTGAATCGAAATGATGGTTTGCCAAGTCTAATAGTCGGAAGGAGGCGATTTTCATTACTACAAAGCAACAATCATTAGTACAGTTAGCACAAAACGGAGATGAGCAAGCTTTCTATCAGCTTATTGAACAAGAGCAACATAAGCTATATCGAATGGCTTATGTTTATGTCCAAAATGAAAATGACGCCGTAGAAGTTTTTCAACAGACCATTATCCGTGCGTATGAGGGCCTACCTCAATTAAAGGATCCTCACTATTTTTCAACCTGGCTAACGCGCATTATTATTAATTGCAGTAAAACTTATCTTGCCAAGAAAAACTCTGTACAGCTTGTCGAACCACATACATTAGAGGATCTCAATAGTACATCACCTACATATATCGAAGAAGAACTAGATTTATGGCATGCACTCTGCAAGCTAGAGGAAAAATATAAAACGGTTTTACTATTACGTTTTTATCAAGACTACTCGGTAAAGGTTATTGCTGTGATTTTACAATGTCCTGAGGGCACAGTGAAAACTCATATTCGCAGAGGCTTACAAGCTTTACGACAACAATTAAAGGGGGCATATATAGATGAATGGGTTCAATCCGTTGAAAGGAGTTATTAATGCGATTCCAATCCCTGAAGGACGTTTAACAGAAGTGTTACGTATTGAAGGGATGTCAAAAATCTTTCAACAAAAGCATCATACAGTCAATGCATTGAAAAATATCCATTGTACGATTTATCAAGGTGAAATGGTGGCCATTATGGGGACAAGCGGTTCTGGTAAAAGTACACTACTAAATATGATTAGTGCCATCGATGAACCGACTGAAGGTGCATTATTCTTATTTGGACAGGAAGCGCATGATATTTATAAAGAGCCAAAAGCATCGAAATTCCGTAAAGAGAATATCGGCTTTATCTTTCAATCATTCCACCTGTTGAAGGATTTATCAGTTGAAGATAATATTGCGCTCCCCCTTATCCTTAATGATGTGCCAAGTAAAGAGATTAAAGTGCGTGTACAGCAAATGATGGAAAAACTCAATATTGCCGCATGGGCGAAGCATCGACCTAATGAGCTTTCTGGTGGTCAAAAACAACGAGTAGCTATAGCACGCGCCATTATAGCAAACCCGCCAATTTTACTGGCCGATGAACCGACTGGTGCATTAGATGTGAATACGACAGATGAAATTTTAGAGCTGTTAGTAAACTTGCAAAACAATATGAATCAAACCATTTTACTCGTGACACATGACCCTTATGTTGCTACTTATGCAAACCGTGTATTTTTCTTCCATGATGGCGCCATTGTGGATTCCTATCAAAATAAGCAAACAGTAGAGGATTTAGATTGCATTTTATCAAAGTTCAAGCTGATTACTAGAGGTGATGTGTAATGTTTACGATGCGTACCATTGCTCTAAAGCTATTCCGTGCAGCGTGGGCAAATGTATTAACGAGTATAAGTATTATTACCATTTCTATTTGCCTTGTCATGACAATGAGTGTTTACATATTGAATGCCAATAGTCAAATGAAGGAAGAAATACAAGCATTATATGGCGAAATGGATTTGCTGGTCGGTTATAATCCTGATCAACATAGGCTGTTAACTTCACAGCAAATCAAAAATTTCGAATCAATGCCTGGAATTACAAAAGTTTCTAGTGTGTCCTTAGCTCATACAAATGTTGAAAATGAAAAAAACACATCATTTTATACTGTTGGTGTTGAAAACGATGACTTAGTGAAAAGCCGCTATCATTTTAATGTTAATCTTGAGCCGAAAGATGTTGTAATTACTGAAAATATGGCCCGTCTCTTCCACAAGGATGTCGGAGATACATTAAACGTTACGTTCAATAAAACAGTCGGAAACTCCGCTGAAGCAAAAACAGGTACCTTTACAATCCAAGAAATCCTTCCACCTCTAAAGGGCACAGATAGTCCTAATATAATCCTGATCCAAAATGATGTGTTGAAAACGTGGATGGATAATAGTGATGCCGAAACTGCAGGGATGTTTGCACTCATTAAAACGGAAAACGACAATGTTGCTACTTCAGTTGGTGCGGATTTGAAACAGCTTGATGACACATTACGTGTCGATATCATGAACGACTACGATGAAATTAAAAGAAATTTACAAGCATTAATAATTTTTATAATTGTATTGTCATTCTTTATCTTACTTATTTCTAGTGTCTTACTACTGTCAACCTTCCAGCTATTATTTTACAAAATTAAAGAACAGCTTATGGTATTACGTGCACTTGGCGCATCCACTAAGCAAATAAGACGCATAGTACAATTGCAATTATCTATCATCATTGGCTTTGGCGTATTGCTAGGGACATCGGTCAGTTTATTAGTAATAAAAAGTTGGCTACCAAAGCTAATTACGTTGATGAAAATGCCAGACGCAAAAACTGACTTACCGATGATCTTTGTTATCGTGGTTGCTATTGCAAGTTTTTTATTACTGCAACTAATCACACAATGGCAAGTTCATAAAAGCGCTAGTCTATTACCTTTACAAATCGCCATAGAAAATGAAAATTTAAATTTACGCTGGACAAAATGGAAAACGATTGTTATGGGGATCGTTGCATTCATATCCCTATTCTTATTTGCGAATGCTTATCAAGTCGGGACAAGTAGTGGCAAAGGGGCACTCATGATTTTAATCGGCACATTACTCGTCTGTGGGATTTTACTCTATATCATGCCATATCTCTTTACAGAACTATTCAAAATTTCCTTGAAGCCCATTCGTGCTGTACTTGGCAAAGAAGCATACTTAGCGTGTCAGCAGCTCATGCCACAGGTGCGAAAAAATATGCCCATTGTGCTTAGTATTGTTGGATTAATGGTCATTTTAATATTCGGTAGCTCTTTATTTAAAACGAATCAGCAAAACTCATATAGATATATAAACTCTCAATATGAAACATCTATAAAAATTGATAATGAATTAGAAGATCCAACTATTACACCAGCTTTGATTAAAGAAATTGAGGCATTGCCGAGCGTGTCCTATGCCTATGAACGAAGTAACGCACCTTATATAGTGCTTGAAGGTGACAATGGCTGGGAAGGTAGTAATTTCGAGGCCATTGACGTTGAAAAATACGTCCAATTAGAAAAGCTTGATGCTTTTAAAGGAGATTTAAAAAATGGGGTGATCATTACAGAACGACTTGCCAAAAAACATCAATTAGCTGTTGGTGATCATATAATGGCGGGGACATTTGATGAAACACTACAGCATGAAGTGCCAATTGGTGAATTACTGGTCGTTGATATAGCCCTTGATTCTTATAAAGAATATATAGATTTGTTTGTCGATTGGTCCTCTTTTATAGTATCAGATTCAACTATAATTACAGACATCATGGTGGAAGCAGATAATACAGAGCAGGCATTAGCAGACCTTACTTTCTTACAGGAACGCTGGCCAGCTTTAAAAATTACAGATAAAGAGACATTTATCGAGCAAAACGATGAAATGATCTTCCAGCGTTGGAGCCTTTTTGTTGGCGTCTTCGTTATTTTGATTATCGCTACTTGCCTTGGTGTATTGCAAACATTGCTTCACTCCATTTATTCAAAACGTGGCGATTATGCGATTCAACGACTAATTGGTCTTTCCCCTAGCGGATTAATCAAGCTGATTTTAACGCAGGTGTTATCATTTGTATTATACGGGCTAGTAGTTGGAACAATTCTTGGATTAGCGTTAACGAGAATGTTGAGCTTTATTGACGAAGGAGCTCCGACGTACTATGACTTCTTCATATTAAGTATGACGAGTATCGTCTTTTTAGCCGCGACACTCATTGTCTTTACACTGCAAGGATACTGGATTAGTCGTAAGAAATTAGCGAATGAAATGATTGATATTTGAATGACAACAGACCCTCTAAAATAGTAGAGGGTCTGCTTTCATTTATCGCATTATAATTTAGTTTTATCGCCTAACTTTTTAGATTTATCGCCCAACTTTCTCATTTTATCACCCAACTATTTCAGTTTATCGGACACTTTTTCAAATTTATCGACATCTGCCAACAATTACGCTCCTACAAACAATACGGCCTGTCCGATTGCAATAAAAAAGGCTTCATGCTGTATAGGGCTGTTATCTTCAATTTGCAGCGTAATCTCAAAATGCGTCTCACAAAAAACTGCCTGCCAACGAGCAATCGGTTGATCATCAAGAGAAAATACTGACCAGTCCTCCATTTCCTTGTTCAGTTTTATTTGTTGGGCGCCATCCGTGATGATTAAATCAGGAATCATAATTTGCCAGCCATCATAGGCAATCATATAGTCTTTGCCTGTAACGAAATCCTTCCCTCGAAAATGCACTCGCCCACGTCGCGACATCTTCTTACATGTAAAAAGAGCCTGACCAGCGACATCGCTCACATCAAAACGTACAAAATAACGATAGTCCATCGTGCGGTCAAACGCCTTTTTCAATCCGTTTGAATAAACACGTTGAACAGTAGACAATACTTCCCCCGCTTCATTAACGATTGCTACTAACTCTGTCGATTCAATTGCCGCTGGTTGTTTGTATGTAAAAATCTTCAATATATTCGCTCCTTCATTACACTTGCTCCCTATAACCTAACATAAAATAAACGCCAAATACAAAGGTTGCATTTGGCGCTTGACTGTTTATTTAGTTTGCTTTGGTACTTCTACGGTAAATGGTTGGAACTTTACTTCTTTTAGTGATGACGGATCGAATGGTATCTTTGTTTCTGCGCCATTCTTATCAAATTGTACACCGCCTCCACCAGAAGGAAGCATTAAATACGGTGTAATTATTAATTTTTGAACATCCTCTGAAATCGGGTCAAAGGACTTGGTGCTACTAAAGTTCCATACTCCTTTATCGAAATGACCTTCTCCCCCACCTGAATGCGATGTAATCTCCTTGCCATTCTGATCGGTAATACGGAATTCTATAAACGATGCACCTACTTGAGCATTATCAATTGTGCCCTTTTCAGTAGCTTTAAAGTCAAGTGCTATACCTGATGGGCTGAATGAAATTTTGGACACATCTAGGTGAATGCCCTCTGCTTGTTGCTGATGATTGACAGGAACATAAATAGTATTCGTAATCTTTTTAACAGGAACTAAAAATTCCAACTTTTCCCCTTCTTTACCTTCTAATGTTAAGCCCATTTCAAAGGAATCCGGCATGTCCTCCTTCACTTCTAATGTTGCGATGCCTGTACGGACCGTTGGACTTATAACTTTTTCACCATAGCCACCAGAACTCACTTCAGGGTTTGTACCATTAATCGTAAAGTCTGGTCCTGCCCCAAAGTAATAATCACTTAATTCCTTTTCAGAATCAATTGTAAGTCCTACCGTAATATTTGACGCGTCATAAAGGACTTCATCAATCGTTACGGAAATACCGTTAATTGTTTGTTTTTCTCCAATCGTGCTTGTTAATCCTTGTTCACTTGCTTGTTTTAGCCCAAGGAAGCCAGAGTTACTGAATACTGAACCGACGATTGGTAGCTGCGATAATGTACTTGCGAATGTTGGTGATACATAAGCGGCTGAACCTACCATAATACAAAATGCTGCTGCCGCACTTGCTACATATAATAACGGTTTACGTTTACTTTTTCTTTTCATTTGAATAGGGGCTTGACTCATATTTGTTTGCTCCTCTGCTTGTTGGATTCCTTTGCTAATTGCTGCTCGTACCTCATCTCTTGGGAATTCCGGAAGGGGTCCGTTTTCATTAAATAGCTTTTTCATTCAACGTTGCACTCCTTTCTAATTCACGCTTTAATTGTTTTTTTCCACGATGCAAATACGTTTTAATAGTGCTAACAGGCTTTTCCATTACTTCTGCTATCTCTTTAATCGGTAAATCGTGATAATAAAATAAAATGATGGCCATTTGCTGAGAATGATTCAATTGCTGTATGGATTCCGATAAATCGATTGGATTCGCAATAACATTTTCTTGATCCTGTAAACGATTTAATAATTCACTTTCTTCATAGGGGAAAATTTTATTCCCTTTTTTTAGTAACCGATAGCACTCATGTATTAAAATTCGAAACAGCCATGTAGAAAAAAATTCCGGATGCTTTAGCTGATGAACGGTTAGAAAGGCTTTACACGCTGCTTCTTGAATCGCATCCATAGCATCCTCTTTTTGGCCAACGTAAGAAAGCGCAGTATAAAATAATTTTTCTTCCTCTAGAATAAGTAGCTGCTGAAAAGCCTCCTTATTCCCTGCAATAGCCTGTTTGACGATTGATAAGTCATGTTCCACGCTGTTCCCTCCTTTCAATACTTAGAGTCAATAACTCTATGAAAAGGTTTCACTTTGATAAAATTCTTTTTAAAAATAAAATAAGTGACTCCGGGCGAGCGCCGTCACTTCGGTTCTTCTATCGTTGCATTTTATTCGCTCTATCCATGATTTTGACTGTTCTATCCACGATTTTGATCGCTCTATCCACGACTTTGACTGTTCTATCCACGTTTTTGATTGCTCTATCCACGACCTTGACGGTTCTATCCACGTTTTTGATCGCTCTATCCACGACTTTGACTGTTCTATCCACGATTTTGATTGCTCTATCCACGACTTTGACTGTCTATCCACGATTTTGATCGCTCTATCCACGAGCTTGACTGTTCTATCCACGACTTTGCCTCTTCTATCCACGATTTTGATCGCTCTATCCACGACTTTGACTGTTCTATCCACGACCTTGCCTCTTCTATCCACGACCTTGCCTCTTCTATCCACGACCTTGCCTCTTCTATCCACGACCTTGACACTTCCATCTCGCTCTTTAATCTTTCTATCCGTCACCTATGTATCTACGAAAAAAAATAGACTACTTCATATAAAGTAGCCTACTAAAATTTTTTTTATTTATCCAATTTAAATGTAATGTCGCCAACTCCGATTTCCGAGTTGACCTCTATTTTTACATCTGCTTTATCATACGCTTCGTTTACATAAACCCCTTCGCCTTTGGAAATGAAACCTTCTATATTGGATGTACCGAGACCTTTTTCCGTCGTAAGCTTTACCCCAACTTTTGATGGTAATATGACAGTAGTGTCCCCAACACCTGTTTCAATATTCGCTTCGAAGCTTTTTTTCCAATCGCCTCCTAAATTCACATCGAGATCGCCAACGCCTGTTTCAATATTTAGTTTTTCCAGCTGCAACCCTTGTAAATCTAGCTCTGCATCCGATGCTCCTGTTTCGATTGAAAGATTCATAGGAATATCATCATTCAGTTCGATATCCCATATATTTTTTATTTTCCCTAAACGCATGTTAGTAGAATTTTTATGTTCAATCGTTACTTTTCCTGTCTGGCCGCGTAAATCATATTTTACTTTCGGTGCTAGTTTATCGATATTGTATTGAGCAGTACCTTCAACCCAATCGTCGGCACCCTTTTTAACTGTTATTTCTCCAATACCAAATTGTAAATCAACATCTAACTTCTCCGCTTTATCCTTTTCCACTAGGATCGTTTCATCTTTGGTTTTTCCTGGTATGACTGAGTTACACCCCGATAAAGCAATTAATGAGGCGCTTATAACCAAACCAAGTCCCATAAATTTTTTCAATGTAATTTCCTCCTACTATATAATATTCCAATAAATTCATTATATAGGAACTGTCATATATAAAAACGACCCTCCGCTTTAAATTACTCTAAGACCTAAGACGTAGTGAGTATTTATATAATGGATATGTCACCTTTCAAAAAAAGTGCACTAGTATTTTGAATAAGGATAGGTAAATATTTGTGAAGCATTATAAAGAATATACGTATTTCCTTCATAATCCAATGCATGTATCACCGCTAGTTCTGATTTAAGAGGGACTGATACTAATTGCGCACCATTCGAATCGACTGCTTTCTCAATACGCTCGTCTCCAGTGTCTATTATTAATTTTTCAACGTTATGATTGTTCAGTAATGGAATAACAAGATGGTGTATGTCTTTAAAATAAATAGGACTTATTGTATCCGCTTCACTCTGGATATAGTGATCCAGTGCATAGCCTTTTCCATCATGTTTGAAAATCGATATTCCTTGAAGGCGATCCTTTGAAAAATAACCCATTCTATATTGACGAATGGTTATTGTATCATTCATTTTCACACCATCAGAGCTAAATGGTATCCATTTAATAGTATTCTGAATTTCTGCTTCATTCTGTACGTAAACACGATAACCGATTCGTTCAGACATATTCCCTAAAATAGCAATAATAATGATGATACATAGTAATACACGCCAAAACCAATTTTTCATGAAAGCAAATATTGCGAAAATAAATAAGAAGACAGCACTTACTAATCCTACTACCATCCACGGTCGTGCTAATGAGCTATAGTCTTTCACCCTTCCAGACTTTTCTGGATAAAGATTTGAATCTGTAATCACCGTCGTCATTGGTTGGCTATCATGTTGGAAGAGCATCATTTTTAAGCCAATGATCAGACACGCTGTTACGACTACTGTTAGGATAATCGGGATGAATGGTGTTCGCTTATTCGTTTTTTGATTAATTTTTTGAAACGTTTTTACTTGGCTTGCGTCAGAGAATTTACCTTCCTTATACATTTTGTTGATGGCATTACGAATCTGATCCATATTCGAAACCCTCCTCGAATAGCGTGAAGCCAACCATTTGACGCGCTCGCCTTAATCGTGTTTTCACCGTATTTACTGGTAGCTTTAGCAGTTCTGCAACGTCCTTTAAAGAAAACTCTGCAAAGTGAAATAGAAGTAGTACATCTTTGTATTTCGTCGGAAGTTTTTCAATCGATGCTACTAGAAGTGCATCCGTCTCTCCCATCAATATTTCCTCTTCAGGATTATCGGATAGGCTCTTTAATTTGCTCCAGTAATCAATGACTTGTATTTTTTTATAGCGCCAGCTTGAAAGATAACTATGACACTTGTTAATGGCAATGCGATATAAGTAGGTTTTGACGGAAGCTTCTTCACGGAATTGCTCCATCTTCTCATAATAGTTAACAAATGTGTCTTGAACCAAATCCTCAGCCACTGTCCAATCTTGAACATATGTATAGCATACTCGCAGTAAATAATCTCCGTACATTGTCATAGCTCTAGATAAGTGAGCGTCCTTCTGTTCTTTTAACATGTTGCTCGCCCCCATAAAAGCATTTACTGTTAGACTGCTGAACAATAAAAAAGTTTCATGAAAAAATCAATTTCTTCATGAAACTTATATGTTAAAGGATATCACTCTCCACTAAAGCTTTTAAGTTAGCAAGAGAATCCTCGTAACCGCTCGTATTAAAGGTGACCTTGGTGCTATTTTGTTTTTCCTCTAATAAAATAGAGATCAGTGATTCTTCTATACCTAAGTAAAATGAAAATTCTCGATTTGGCGTTACATGTTTGATCGTTAACACCATTGGCAATTTCTCTGCAAGCTGATTCTGTTCATTCGGCAGTAACGTGAAAACAATCTCTTCTCCAGGCTCTAATTTAGGGATTTCCCAAGTTGAATTCGGAGCGTACCATTGTGACAATTGCGCCTCCTCTGTAACAGCCCGCCATACTGTAGCAATACTTGCGTCAATCCAAATCGAACTTTTTTCATTATCCATCATTGCATTCCTCCGTTTGTTGAACTTATTCCTTTTCCCTTCATTTTATCCTATTATTGGAATCAATAACACTTATAACTTTAGCTCCTAAGAAATAAAAAAGTGTGTTTTTGACAATTAATTGCTCAAAACACACTCATTAAAGTTTTTTTATGTTCTACGCATATACGCTTTCACTGTTAGTGGTGCAAAGATGGCGACAACCACAGCAGCACCAATAAGTGAGGCCGATAAATCCCAGCCTATTGTTCCTGAATTCGTCAGTTCTCTGACAGCCGTCACGAGATGCGAAATAGGATTAATTTTCACAAACCATTGTAGGAAATCTGGCAAAGTTTCTGCTGGAACAAAAGCATTTGAAAGAAATGTTAGTGGAAACAATACAAGCATCGAAATTCCCTGTACACTTGAAGCTGTTCGAGCAATTACACCAAAGAAGGCAAATATCCAGCTAATGGCCCAGGCACAGACAATGACTAAAAGCCCTGCAAGTACTACGTGTTCCAATCCACCTTCTGGTCGATACCCCATAATATATCCCATAGTAAAAGTAAGTACCGTTGCAATTGTATAACGAATGGTATCGGCCAATAATGCCCCTGCCAATGGCGCAATGCGTGCGATCGGTAATGATTTAAATCGGTCGAACACTCCTTTATCCATATCTTCCCGTAATTGAACACCTGTAACGATTGAGGTAGTGATGACAGTCTGCACGAGAATTCCTGGAATAATGACTGGCAAATAGTTTTGTACATTTCCCGAAATGGCTCCCCCAAATATGTAGGTGAACATCAGCGTGAAAATGATCGGCTGAAGCGTTACATCAAACAACTGCTCTGGCGTACGGCGAATTTTCAGGACACCTCGGTAGGCCATCGTAAGCGAATTTCTTATCGATTGGTTGATACTCGGCTTGCGTAACAATCTACGTCCAACTAGTGGTTTTATCGTATTACTTTTCATACTCTTTCCTCCTCTAGTTGAGGACCATTTTCATTCACACTGTTACCGGTGATTGTTAAAAATACTTCATCTAAGGTCGGTTTCTGTACACTGAACTCGTCAAGTTGAATTCCTTTTTGACGAAGGGCAATCAGTAAATCCGTAACTAGATCAACATCTGCCATTGGGGCAGTAATTTTCCCGATATCCTGTGAAATGGTTGGTTTGACTTGAAGAATGTGTTCTACTGTTTCACGAGCAGCCAACATTTCCTGTGTATTTTGAATGCTCAAATGTAAGGATGAAGTACCAACAGATGCTTTTAGCTCATCGACTGTCCCTTCCGCAACAACGCGCCCATGATCTATAACCGCAAGCCGATCTGCCAGCTCATCTACCTCTTGCAAATACTGTGTCGTTAACAATACAGTTGACCCTGTATCTACTAAACGACGAATCGTATCCCACATTTGATTACGTGTACGTGGATCTAGCCCAGTCGTCGGCTCATCTAAGAAAATTAAGGGTGGCTGTGCGATCAGACTGGCTGCCAAATCCAGACGACGACGCATACCTCCCGAGAAATTTTTCAAAGGCCGTTTAGCTGCCTCTGATAATCCGAACTCTTCCAGTAATTCAGCTGCCTTATTTCGGGCCTCAGTACGTCCCAATCCTAGCAAACGAGAGAAAATAATTAAATTTTCCGTTGCACTAAGTGACTCGTCAACTGAAGCATACTGACCAGTGGCGCCAATTAATTGACGTACAATATGTGGCTCTTTCACTATGTCATAACCGAATATTTGTGCCGAACCAGCATCTGCTTTTAGAAGAGTCGCTAGCATTCTAATAGTCGTTGTCTTTCCCGCTCCATTAGGACCAAGTACACCATAGATAGTGCCAGCGCGGACGTTTAGATCGACACCATCAACAGCCCGATTTTCTCCAAAATGTTTGACTAGGCCACGTGCTTCAATAGCCCACTCACTATTCTCTAACGGGCTTTTCATTCTATTCACATTCCCCAATACTATTCCTCCCTCATTCATTACCATCAGTTTTATAGAAATTTGTCTATAAACGGATAATACAACAAGTTTATGAACTGAATGTGAACCGAATAATCTACGTCACTCATTTTATTTGTTACAGGATTTCTGGACGGATCTTTGTAGTTTTAGTTGACCTATGTAAATTAATTGCACCTAGCGCTACAAAAGCTGCGACAATATCCAAGGCCAATTGATAACTTGAGAAAAAAGTGACCATGAATCCAAATAATGTAGGAGCAATGACGATAAAAAATTGATTTAGCGTCAAAGCAGCACTCACAGTTAGACCCACATATTGTGGATTCGATTGCTCGGTCACGCAGGCGATAAATAATGAATACCAGCCAAGTGCTATGAATCCTAAAATAAAACTAAATAATAGCATCAACAATTTCGCATGTATCATATACGGCAATATGACTGTAAGAATAACTGCACTAACCATTACGATCATTAAAAAATATTCCCGCTTCTGTGCAAAAAATTGATCACTAATCCAAGCAATAGCTATCCTGCCAATCATCCCACCGATTAAAATAAGGCTTAAATATTGCCCCGCTTCCGTTAAGGAATAACCTCCCTCTTGATGTAAATAACTCATAAAATGGGCAACGAGGATCATTTGTAAAGTCATCATCACGATTCCTACAATATAGATTGGATATAAAACTTTATTATTTTTAATAGCCATGAGCTTCTCTTTAAAAGTAACAGACGTTGTAGCTACTGCTACACGTTCTTTAGGCTCCTGATAAATTAGTAAAAAGAGTAATCCACCAGCAATTGCTACGAATCCTTGCACAAGATGAACCGATGACAGGCTATAATGATGGTACATATATGTGAGAATGACTGATGCTAGCGCTCCTCCGATTGGAATACCTGTTTGTCGAATGCCGATCGCCAACCCACGATGTTTGTCTGGAAACCATTTCACGATGGCAGTGCTCCCCCCGGTTTGCGCACTGCCGTACCATACCCCTACGATTAATAATAAAAATAATAACACCACATAATTATTGACCAACATGAGTAGTAAAGCCGAGAGTCCTAATAATATCGAACCCCAAGCGATGATTTGTTTCTCCCCTTTTTTATCCATAAAATAGCCGAACAGAATCATCGAGAAGATTGGCCCAATATTAACCGCAGAAACGATAAAGCCTGTTTGTAGCGAGGATAAATTCCATTCTATTTGATAAAATGTAGCGATTGGCCCCATGCCGTACGTCACAAAAGTTGCCGCAGTTTGAGACAACGTAGCTACTAAAACGATGACCCATTTAAAATATGTATTCATAAAAATTCCTCCAATGCTCTTACACTGATTACATATTTGAGTTTACGCCTCCCCTATGAATGCGTAAAATGGAGGAAAGTGATAGTGGCTATCAAAAAATTTAATAGGTGTGTGACAAACAAACATGAACATAGAAGAAATAGCATTAAAAATCGAGATTTTGGAGAGGCAAAACCTTAGTAAATCCGCTGAAATAACGAATTATACGCAATCCGCCTTAACCTCTAAAGTGAAGAAAATGGAGACAGAAATTGGTCAGGAAGTGTTTAAGCGTACACCGCAAGGCTTGAAGATTACGAATGTAGGGACACAATATTTAAAATTTTTAAAGTTAATGACACAGGAATACGATGAATTTTTACAAGAAATCGGTTCGGCACAAACAAATTCAAAAATTAACTTCGGCACTTCCCATACAACGATTAAAATTTATGGCGCTTCCATTATGAATGCCTTACAGATCAATAATATTCCGTTAGATGTCGATTTCACTGTGGAATCAAGCACTTCCTTAAATAAAAAAATACATAATGCTGAAGCGGATTGTGCACTAACGAGTAATCCTATTAAACACTACCCTGATTTAAATTATGACAGGATTGCATTAGAAACATTCGAAGTCATTTCGAACAACTCACATATTATTAGTTTTGAGAAAGGTTCACCTATTACATTACTGGTGTTGAGCAGAGGCTGTATGTATACGCGTGCAATGGTGGAGTGGCTAAATAAGAATCAAGTGCCATTTACAATGAAAGAAATAAAATCGGTAAGTAGTATCCTTGATTTCCTACAAATAGACAACACGATAGCTGTGTTAAATACGAAACTAATTGACCTATATAACTATTCCAACATTCACTATTACAATTTGCCACAGCTAAACAAAATCATCGAAACTGTCTTTATTTACAAGAAGAACGAAAGTCAACAATCTCCTATTTTTCAATTAAAACATGTTATCGAGTCCTTACTAGAAGACCCAATCGAACGAAGCTAGTTCGTTTGATTGGCTCTAAAACAATTTATCGGAATCATTTCGAGTTTTATCGGAACAACTTCAAGATTTACAATTTTATTTAAAAAGGCAAAAATCTTTTCTTTTTCAATTACAATAAGATCTTTTAAATACTTTCATCCAATTTCAGCACCTCACCATTATTTATGGTAAGAGTAAGACCCAAGGGTTTTTGTTTTACTTTTTATTGAGTGTCTTCTTCAACTTTGTACTCCAAAACATCACCTGGCTGACAATCCAAAGTCTTACATATCGCTTCTAATGTTGCAAAACGAACCGCTTTTGCTTTCCCATTTTTCAGAATAGAAAGATTCGCCATAGTAATTCCAACCCTTTCGGAAAGCTCCGTTACACATTTACCGATAAACTAACAACCAATATACTTAAAACAATCGTCTTCTTCATAATCCCACTCCATTTATCTTAACAAGTTACATTTAGTGTATTTTTACACTATCCATATACTTTGTAAAGTGTTTTTTTGAAAAAGCGTATTCTTATAGGTAATAGAACTAATTTATCCTAATAGTTTAATGCTGTGTTTAATCCCTTTAGATAGACTGCGTTCCTCTACAATTTGACCCATAAATGGAAAAAGACACACTCCTTATTAAAGAAATGCGCCCGATTGTTGAATAAACCTATACTCTTCTTTTATTCTTATACCTCAGGATTTTCACTAGAGGCTTTCCACTCTAATTCATTTAACAGATTCAATGCTTCCAAAAAACATTCTTCGGCTTCATTTTGCCTCGCTAATTTAATAAGGCATTGGTTTTGCAAGCCATCTATGTATATTTCTCCTTCTATTTATCAGAAACCTTTTTCGATTTCCAATCTAACCTTTTCAAATAGAAAAAGCACAATTCTTGCTGCAGAATTGCACACGATTGTTAGGTTACTTCATAATAAAATTTACAATAATTCAAGTATGATTCCCACATAACAATCAAATCAATATTTAAAACAATAAAAATATAATAAAAAACAAAATAAATTTATTGATAATCGATAAAAATTATATTAAAATCATAGAATCATTAAATCAGTGAGGTGTTTTAAATGAATGGTAAACTAGGTTCAACTTTTTTCTTAAAGGTTGTTGCTTTTCTTATTGGAATTGCGGTACTTGCCGTGTGTATATTTTTGTTGCCAGAAGCAGCCAGAAGGGATGCTATAGTGCGTCCAGGAGATTACTCGATATATCCGTTGTTAATATGCGCGTATGGAGTATGCATTACATTTTCTGTAGCTTTGTATCAAGCATATAAACTATTGAGTTATATCGATAGTAACAACACTTTTTCCGAGTTATCCCTTAAATCCTTGAAGGTGATAAAAAAATGCGCTTTTACAATTATTATCTTAATTTTATTAGCAATAGTTTACTTAAGGGTGTATGCCATGTTCACGGGTGATGACCCAGCAGGTCCAATAGCACTTGGACTAATAGGGATATTAGCAACAGCTATCATCGCTGCCATGATGGACGTACTTCAAAAGCCATTAAAAAATATCCTAGAAAAAAATAAATAAAAATATAGATGTTTATTTTGCAGGTATAATATCTTCTTTCCCTATTAAATTAAAGTGCTCTTAAATAAAAAATTGGCGCCTATTCTTTTTCAAGAATTGCGCCCCATTGTGGAAGATCTTTTTCTATTGAATAGTATCGTTGTACTGCGCAGCTGGAAAGTTGTTTTTCTAAAATATAAGGGCCCTACAGATCAAAAAGAGATAGTGGGTTTATCCTTTACATCTTCCTTGCATTATTTCACTAACTAGCTGCCATAACGCGTTTTTTTCGGTCCAAACTTATTACAATTTGCATATTGAGGCTTTGAATTCCTTTATTTTTACATTAAACCCCAATAAATTTTTCAGAGGTAACTAATTATTATATCGTTTGTTAACTTCAATCGTAATGAACTCCGGCAAATAGCTGGGAGTACATCCTTTGGCTACTCTTTCATCTTTGTAAAGACCCGTTTTCTCACCAAGTTTAATACAACGTGCACGATTCTTTTCATCATAAACGCCTATCCAGCCTGCGGTGAAATTCATAGCCCATTGAACTTCCGGTTCTTCCTGCGTAATATTGGCTTCTATTGCTGATAGCAAGTTTGCGGTGTTATCAGGCGGTGTTTGTCCAGTCCATCTCAATCGCCCTTGATAATACCAGAAAGCTCGCCTTTGAAGAGCAGAAGGACTATTTCCCCATGACTCCATCAATGCAATCTTCTTCTTGTCTTTAGTGAGCTGATTAGCCATTAACCAATCCATTAAGTTATTTCGCTCATCAAAAGTGTGAGTCTGCATATCCTTATCAAGCTTATTTAGCACATCATGTGAAAGAAGTTTTTTGTCCATAATTAAGATTGCTAATAGTCTGGGCAAAAACTCTTCGGTTGACCAAAGTTCCATAGCTAGTTCGTGATCTTTTTTAATGTCCTTCGCGATTTTTCGTAAGTCGCCTAGTTTAGTTTTACTATTGATCTGAGATAGAATGTTTTCTGCTTTTGAAGAGCGTTTTATTTCTGTATCTTTTTTTTCATCCATTTTATACAACTCCTTTATTAAAGAACTGTTTCATAATATGTCCTTAACTGGATATACGTTATAAGTCTTATTGCAGTGGTGTGCCTTAAAGGTTTACCTTTTTTAATATTGTAGCATTTATCGTATTAAAGCTTTCTCCACCTATAATAGAAGAGCAACCATCTTTAATAAAATAATAACCATTACTTTTTTTAATTAGATACGAAAAGAGCATCCCTTTTTTAAGAAACGCACCCGTTAGCCATCCGTGTCGCTTAAAATCAACACCACACCACAGAAAATGAAAGATGATTACGTTCTTTCATGGGAGTTTAATAAGAACAGCGACGCTTCTTCAACTAAAGTTCTTGTTGGTTTAAGTACCGATTAAAAAATACTGATTTACACCTTATAAATTTTCTATATATGCACGTTTTTATTCACATAGCACGTTCACAGAATTTTCCGTAAATTATCGAAAAGTCTTATTGTAGCTTTGTTTATATACCTTTCTATAAAAAGCTGTATAAAGAATGTGCATACAAAAAGCCAAGAAACGTTGATCTCACAACGTGCATGGCTTTTTCAAGTGTCCCCAAACTTGCATTTGGGAACATTTATTGAATTTATAATGTATATAGTATATATTATTCAAGAATAGACATTACAGTAATACTTCAGACAATTAATACAAAAGTACCTGTTTTTTTAAGCACATTTGAAGCCAACAGTTTATCCAAAGTGATTACGAAAACACCAAACAACAAGAAAAATACTCACTATCCCCCAAGCAGTGGTACTCCATATCCACCAAATTACGGATTTAGCTTTTGATGAATTTTCCTCGTCTTCCATATTTTCTTTTATAAAAGCGACCTTACTCTCCATACCTTTTTTCATAGAAATGAGAACAATACATCCAATTATTATGAAACCAATAGTTATCCAAAGTAATAGGTCCACCTTTACACTCCCTTTATATAATTGAATTTCACCGCAATTTATTATAGTAATTAGATTCTACAAAGATAACAATAAACCTTTTGTTAATTCAAGTGCATTTTAGTATATAAAATACCCTGTGTAAATAATAATTAATCCAAAATTTAACATAATCACGTGTTAAAATGCAGAAACTTAAAGTTCTCAAAGCCTCGTTTGGTATCATTTCATAAGAGGTTGTTATTCAATAATATGGCGCGATTGTTGAACAACAAGTTAAACAACACTCTTCAACTAACCTGTCCCGTTAGTTGAATAAGAACTAAAGGCCTCTACTCTTGATTAAAATGCAATAATTTATCTAATGGCATATCTGATTCTTTAAAACCATATTTCGTTAACATCATTTGTTCTATAGCTTTTTCAGGGTCCTCTTGATAAATCTTTATAATTACTTCACAATGTGCCAAAGCTAGGTGTTCTGTAAGCATTTGTGCAAATTCACGCAGTATTTCTTTATGTTCATCTTTAACAGCATCATCAGAGAAATATGTAGCAGAGACATAGTTTGCAAGCTGGTCATCTTCTTCATAAATTAAATCTGGAATTTCAAAATCATTAAATGTGGCAGGTCGAAATTCATCTAAAATGGATAAAGCATCATTGGTATGACAACGTTTTAAGTGTTTTATTTTTCGTCCCAAAACTTTCATTGGAAATGTTTTATTGAATTTATAAATTTCAAGTTCATTTCTAAAAAGTTAGATTTATTTTTGCGAATAGATTCTGTCGATTAAATGGATAATAGTTATTTGACAACAGTTGTAATAACAATTTTCTTGTTTGCTCAAAGGTTTTATATTCCCGAAAGAAATGATTATAGTTTGCTATTCGGCCTTCAAAAAATTCATATTGATTATAGTATTCAAAAAAAGACTTATATAGCATGTCAATTTGTCCTTGTGGAATTTGATTTATCTTATCCCCTAAAACATAACTTAACGTTCCAGCTATGTTCACACAGTAATAACGAAAATCTTCATAGAAATCCATCTCATCGGATAAATTCAAAAATTCTGTTCGCATATCTTCACATATTTTATTAATATCTCTAGTAGGAAATGGCTTTTCTAATTCGGTTTTAATTTCAGCTAGTTGTTTTAAAATATCATCCATATTTTCACCCCTATAAGTGTGTCATTTGTCTATTTTATCAAATTTGATAATTGCACAAAACTTCTCAAAGCGTCGTTTGGAAAAGTTTTTGAAATGCTGTTGCACTAAACCAAGGACTTAATTTTGATTTTTTTTTACCGAAACCCCTTCTGTTGTTACATGAAAGGTTAATGTAATAGGACCTTCAGGTGGATTTAAAGGACCTGTATACGTATCATATTTTACTTTTACAGTAAAATCATACTGAGAATATCCACCAGTTAGTCGTTTAATTTCTAATATTTCTGCATCCCAAAGTGCATAACTACGACTTGGATATTCCTTATTAATCACTTTCCTTGCATATGGGTCTAATAACACCAATAATACATCATAAAAATCGGAATGTATTTCTTTGGCACTGACATTCTCTGCTATCTGTGGTCTTTTCCAAGTTACATATAAAACAGTTGTTAAACTAATTAGTAACAATAAAAATATTACTGATACCTTTTTCATCTAATCACCTACCTTTTTAAAAGGTAGTATTTGCCTTAGATAAAACAATATTCTTGTTCAACTATCCTTTCCCTTTAGCCATCCATGTCGCTTAAAATCAACACTACACCACAGAAAATGAAAGATGATTACGTTCTTTCATGGGAGTTGAATAGCAACATTCTTTTCGAAAACAGCCTTTAGAAAATATCCTTTTTTATTTATCACCAGCTTTTTTAAATTATCGCCCACCGCTCAATAAAATCAAAGAATCAAGAGATTTTTTTAGTCAAAAAACAAAATTCGGTCCCTTCTTCGTTCGAGTTGAGTGTATAGTTGACTTGCAAAATTCTAGCGATGTCATCAATGATATTCAAGCCAAGGCCTTCGCTTACACGGCTTTGGTCAAAGCCAGTACCATTGTCTGTCATGAAAACCTTTTGATCTTTAATGGTGATTTCTAGCTTTGTAGCTTTTGAATGTTTCAATGTGTTTTGGAACACATTATCAAACATTCGTTGAAGCCATAGTGCATTACTCGTCCATGTTACATGGCTATCCTCTAGATGATAGATTAATTCGATGTTTTGCATTCGATATAAATAGCTCCACTTTTTGATCATCGTTTCAAACAATAGCGTGAGTTGCACTTCATCCTGGACGATATAAGAATTCTCCATTGTATCTAGGGACTGCCAATTCAATTCATTTGTTAAGCTAGCGATGTATTGAATTTGCTCATTCAAGGATTCTACTAATTTCGGTTGTTCCTTAAACGTATCTTCTAAATAAAATAATTGTAAACGGATCGCTGTTAACGGTGTATTTATGTCGTGTCTTAACTTTTGTAATAGCTCTTTTTGCAGCTCCTGCTGTTGTTGAAGCTCTAATTCTCGGTAAGTAGTTCGCTCAATTAGTATGTTAACGGACTGAATTAGCTGTCCGATTTCATCCTCACTGCCAACAGCTAATGTACTCGGTGTTCTTTCATTGCTCGCTAAGTCACGAATCGTTTTGTTGAGCATATTAATTTTCGTTAGTAATGAATTGATCGATTTCGAAAATAAAAACGCTAGCAAACATAATGATAGAAAGAACACAATTAGCATCGTTGGATAGGCGAAAGATTCGTGGAATGGAGTGCCTTTATTTCTAGTTTTAAAAACGAAGTCATAAATAATAGACATCGACACACTAATCCCAAACAAAACTATTGGAACACTGATGATGGCTGTAAATAATAATAATCGATATTTTGTTTTTAATGTCATTTCTTTATGTAGGTATTTAATCGATACCCTTCTCCGTAAATATTTTGTAGGATGGTACCTGAAGTATCATTCATTTTCGTTCTAATCTTTTTGATATGGACGTTGATAATATTTTGATTGCGATCTTCAAGCGGCCATAAATAGTCAAAAAAATGATCCTTCGTTAACACCATATCCTTATTTTCATATAAATAAAAGAAGATTTTACGTTCGATTGCAGTCAATGCTATTTCATCATGTATATTATTTTTAAATAATTTACGATGCTCGCTATCAATTAATAGATGTTGGATTTGTGTAAATGTACCATACTGCTGCTCTAGCATTTTCTTCATTCTTAAAAGAAGCTCTCTCGGATCAAATGGTTTTGTCATATAATCTTCCCCAACGGTTAAGCCTTGCAGCTTGCTTTCAATATCATTACGAGCAGATAAAAAAATAATGGGGATATTCAAGCCTAGGCTTTTAATGTTCTTTGTCAGCTGATAGCCATCTTCCCCTGGGAGCATAATGTCCATTATGACTAAATCGATTTGATGAATCATGTTCATCATTTCTCGACCATCTGTTTTCCATACAACGTCATAGCCTTCACGTTGTAATATTTTTTGCATCAAATCGCCAATCATTTGGTCGTCTTCTACTATTAAAATCGTAAATCCTTTCATTCCCTCGACCTTTCTTTGTTGTCAACTTTAGTTTTCATAAAATCTATAGCAAGCTGATAAATCTCATCCGGTTTATATAAATAGATACTATGAGTGCCACTTAATACTTTCACATCCGCTATGTTAATTTGCTCGGCAAATTCCGCATATTTCTGGCTATTGTACTTCGTATATTGGGAACCTTTATTTTGTTCAGCAATCGCATCTATTAATAATATCGGTGTGTCTTTTGGTTTCGGAAGCTCTTCTGATTTTAAACTATTTTCGTACACTTGTAGTAACTCATTTTTCATATCATCATTAAAAGTATTTTTATTGGATAGTGCTTTATAAATTTCTTTTTCTTCCATAGATAAAAACGATTGCTTCATTACTTCTGGATTATACACTTTCGAAGGTGTTAATCGATGTACGCCCAATTTCGTTAGCAAATTCATACCTTTAACAGTCCAGTAGTCGACTGTCCCCATTTCATGCTCTACATATTGACTTGGCAAGCCAATATCAAGCGCAATGATTCCCTTAATTTCTTCAGGATATTTTTGTGCCCAATAAATAGCTTCAACCCCCGAAATAGAATGCGGTACTAATATATAAGGAGGCTTATTTCCACTTTTCAAGAGCGCTTCTCTCGTTTGCGTTAAAATTGTATCTATATCTCGTTCGTCCTTCGAGACACCGCTATACCCATACCCTGCTCTTTCTATAACAGCAATCTTATGTTGTTGCGAAAATTTACTGTACAGCCCTTTCATTTCATAAATGGGTGCCGCAACCCCTGAACCTGCCATGAAAACGTAAGTATCTTGACCATCCCCCTCCGTATAAACATTGATTTTTTGATGATCCACTTCAATAAGCGTCCCTTTATTGCCTAAAAGTTTCGATTCTATACTTAGCTGATAACGATGATAACTGAATATGCCCACTAGTCCAATAAGCATGACCGCTATAAAGTAGATAACTATTTTCTTTAAAAGTTTTTTCATAAAATGCTCCTTTCAGTTGATAATGAAAGGATAAACAATAAAAATAAATTTCTAATTAATTTTTCGGTGATAAGCTAAAAAAAGCTGTCTAAATGTGTTTACTCCACTTAGACAGCGCTTAATTATTGATCGGGATAGGTCTCTTTTAAAAATGATACAGATCGTTGGATGAGCGACTTTAATATTTCCACATCAATATCCGCTAGTTTATTTATATAAACACAAGCTTTTCCTGTTGTATGTTTACCAAAAACCTTTAATAAATTGTCTCGCTCACTGTCACCTGGTGCAAAATATAAACTGATTTTAGCTTTTCGGGGAGAGAATCCAACTAAAGGTGCATCGCCTTCATGTCCTGATTTATATTTATAATGATATTTGCCAAATCCTATTATACTTGGCCCCACATTTTCGCTTCATACCCTGTGACTTCAGCAAATATATCCAATAGTCGGTAAGCATCTTCACGCTTTTTTGGATGATCCACGTTTTCAATAAATTCAATAACACTCTCATCCGTTTCTTTTGTTTTTAATTCGTACATTTTTAAGCCTCACCTTCTAAAATTGAATTTTGATGCATCATAACATTTCCAAATGCTTTCCACAATAGTAAAAACAAAGCTGTCTCATAAGTTTTTTCATACTTACGAGACAGCCCTCCTCTTATTCCACTTGCTCCAGTAAAAGTTTTTGCTGGAGATTACTATAAATGCCTTGTTTTTGCATAAGCTGTTGGTGATTGCCCTGCTCCACAATTTCACCTTGTTGAATAACAAGGATTTGGTCGGCATTTTCGATTGTTTTTAGGCGGTGTGCAATAACAAAGCTTGTGCGCCCCTGCATTAAATGCTGGAGACCTTTTTGAATATCAACCTCTGTTTGCGTATCCACACTGGATGTAGCTTCATCCAAAATTAAAATATCTGAATTTTCAAGAATTTCCCGGGCAATAGCTAGTAATTGACGTTGACCTTGACTTAAGTTTGCCCCACCTGCCTGTACAGGTGTATCATATTGGGCTGGTAAATGTTTAATAAAATTATGGGCATTCGCGATTTTCGCCGCTTCTTCAACCTCTTTATCTGTAGCTTCAAGTTTACCGAAACGAATATTTTCACGAATCGTTCCTGAGAATAAATACGTATCCTGTAAGACAACACCCACTCTTTGACGGATTGTTGCCATTTTATAATCCTCGATATTATGACCATCAATCAAAATTTCACCTTCATCTACATCATAAAAACGAGTTAATAAATTGATAATCGTTGTTTTCCCTGATCCCGTTGGACCAACAAGAGCAATCGTTTCACCCTTCTTCGCTTGGAAGCTAATATTTTTTAGTACTGGCTTCTCTGGCAAATAGCTGAAGGAAACATTGCGAAATGCCACATCTCCTTTGAGGCTTTGGCAATCAATGGCATGCTTTTTATCCGCTACTTCCGAAGGTTCATCTAAAATTTCGAAGACTCGTTCTGCCCCTGCAACCGCCGATTGGAAAGTATTCAATAGATTAGATAACTGATTCAACGGACGGAAAAATTGACGTGTATACGTGACAAATGCGGCGATTACCCCAACTGAAACGATCCCTTTTAACGATAAAAATGCTCCTGTGCCAATAACAACAGCTAAGCCTAAGTTATTCATAAAATTATTAATGGGCCCAAGTAGACCTGAAGTAATTTCTGCTCTCTGTGCCGAGTTACGAAGATTTTCATTTTGCTTATGGAACGTCTCAATTGTTTGCTGTTCTGTTCCAAAAAGCGTCACAACCTCTGCACCCGTAATCATTTCCTCAATATAACCGTTCAGCTTACCTAAATCACGCTGGCGGGCCGCATAGTTTTTACTACTACGTTTAACAATTTGCTTCGTTGTAAAAACAATTAAAGGAATAATAGTCAGCGTCACGATTGCTAGCTGCCAACTTAAAGAGGACATAGCAATACTAACACCGATTACCGTTAAGACCGACGACACGATTTGTGTCACACTTTGTACAAGTGCTGTATTTAAATTATCGATATCATTTGTCACACGGCTCATTAGATCACCAAGTGCTCGCTGATCGAAAAATCTCAGTGTTAATGTTTGTAACTTTTTAAACAGTTCAAGCCGTAATGTGCGAATTGTTTTCATCGCCACATGGATCATGACATATGTTTGAAGCCACGTAAAAATTGATGCAGCTGTATAAATAACTGCTAGCACAATACCAAGACGAATCGTACCGGCAATATCTTTTTTCATAATATATTCATCGACGATATGCCCAATTAAGTACGGTCCTGCTAAACTTAAAAATGTAGAAGCTATTACAAAAAATATAGAGAAATAAAGCCCTATTTTTTGCTGCTTCACATAATGCCACACACGATTAATCGTAGCTTTTTGATTTTTAGCCTTTTCAGCTGGTCCAGCCATACGTGGTCCGCGTCCAAAATTCATTTGCTTTGGTTGACTTTGACTCATTGTTGTACACCAGCCTTTTGCTGTGAAGCGTAAATTGCTTGGTAGAATTTATTATTCTGTAATAATTGTTGATGTGTGCCTTGACCAACAATTTCGCCGTCATCTACAACTAAAATTAGGTCTGCCTGTTGAATAGAGGCTATTTTAGACGCCACGATAAACGTAGTTGTATCATTATATTGATGGCTAATAGCTTCCTGGACATGTTTTTCAGAGGCACTATCCAGAGCAGATGTTGTATCATCCAGCACTAAAATAGCAGGCTGTCTTACGAGTGCACGTGTTAACGCTAATCGCTGTTTTTGACCGCCAGAAAGATTGGTCGCCCCCTGTGAAAGTTCATGCGCTAAACCTTTATCCAGTCGACTTACAAATTCAGTAGCACATGCTGCATCTAGAGCTTGCTGTAATTCCACTGACGTTGCATCTTCCTTACCAAGACGGATATTATGGTCGATTGCACCTGAAAACAATAATGCTTTTTGAGAAGTAAAACCAATATGTTTGCGTAAAGTGGATAATGCATAATCCTTTAGAGGCTTTCCGTCCAAGAGGATTTCTCCACTCGTCGGATCAAATAAACGTGGTAATAGCTTCACTAGCGTTGATTTTCCACTTCCTGTTTTTTCGATCAAACCTACCGTTTGCCCCGGCTTTACCGAAAATGTAATGTTTTTCAGGACATCCTCAGCCGATTCATAATAACGATAGCTTACATTTTGAAAGTCAATCGCCCCTTGAATTGGTGCTGTATGTGGATTTTCCGCTTCCTTAACCGCTACTTCTTTATTTAAGACGTCCACGATTCGCTCCCCTGAAGGAATCGCACGTGCAATTTGCATCAATACCATACTAGAAGTCATCAATCCATTTAATATAATCGTTAAATAGTTAATAAAAGCTAGAATTACTCCAACCTTTAAAGTACCGGCTTCTACCTTAATGGCCCCAAGCCAAAGTGCTGCTACAATCCCTAGATTGACAACGAACATCGTAAACGGCACGAGCACGCCAACAATTTGCTCGGCTGTAATAAAGCGCTTCGTTAGCGTATCATTTAGAGCGCCAAACTGTTCAATCTGTTGCGTTTCACGACGGAACGCCTTCACAACACGAATCCCCGCTAAGTTCTCCTGTAGCTTCGTATTAACACGATCAATTGCCTCCTGCACTCGGCGATACAGGACACCCGAATACTTTGTGAAAAAGTACATCGCAATAATTAATAGCGGCACGATAATAAGGAGTATCGAAAATAACTCACGTGCCGTCACAAAAACAATGATAACCGCTCCAATAAATAATAAAGGACCACGCACAAAAATACGCAACGTCATCATAAACGCGCGCTGAACACTTTCTACATCACTCGTTAAAATCGTAATAAGTTTCCCTGTTGTAAAAGTGTCTCGTTCCTTTGCCGAATACGTCATCATTTTTTCATAAAGTGACTGACGAACATCCGATGCAAAATGGATTGCTGCCTTCGAACTATAATAGGAACAGCCTATCCCACCAACAAGTCCGAATACCGCACTGATCAGCATCCAGACGAACATTTTCAGCACATACGGATCATCACCATTCGTAATACCCGTATCAATCATATGCTGCATAATCGTCGGCTGAAGTAAATCCATCGTTACCTCTAGTACCATTAATAATGGTGCAAATAAGGTAAAAAATTTATAGGGCCCTAAAAACCCTCCTAACTGTTTTATTGCCTGCATTCCTTCGACTCCGTTCTTTAATTCACATTCATTATTAATTATAACTGAAAATCATTCCCAATTGCGATGAAGTTTTTCGAGACACGTAATATCTTGATATTGTTGTAGCTTGACAATCAATCCTTAACCCTACTGCTACCATCATGTTTTACAATCTAACCTTCAGTATATCGAAAACTTCTTTCTTGTTTTGTAGTTCACCCTCATCGCATACAAGTGTATACAAAAGTATACACCTCGTCAACATCAACTTTGTTTTTCCTTAATCTAAAAAACCACGCAAGCTTTTCGCTTGCGTGGTTCCATCTTACAAATCATCAAATCCGTTATCTTCTACATTGACCTTCACATATTGGCGAGAACGCTGCTCGAAGAAATCTGTTTTTCCTAAGTCAACATCCTCATACGCTTTAACCCACTTCAATGGATTTTTGCGATAACCTTCAAATGGACGCTCTACGCCAAGCTGATTACAGCGTACGTTCGCATAGAAGTGTACATAATCATGCACATCTTCCACATCAAGGCCTTCAATTTTATCACCAATCACTTCATTAGCCCAATCGATTTCTAGCTGTACCGCTTCACGGAAGATTTCCTGTACACGAGCCGCTCGTTCTGGTGTATCGTATTCAGGATATTCCTCTAAAAGCTCCTGATAAATTTTCACAAATAAATCGACATGAAGCTGCTCATCGCGATTAATATAATTAATCATCGTTGACGATGCCACCATTTTTTGATTGCGTGCTAAATGATAGAAGAAAGCGAAGCCAGAATAGAAGAATAAACCTTCTAAAATCACATCATAGACAATCGCTTCTAGCATATTTCCAACAGATGGCTCCTCTGAAAATGCATGGTAGCCTTTAATTACGAAGTCATTACGTCGCTCTAATACTGGCTCTGTACGCCAAAAGTCAAACGTACGATCCTGCTCGTCTTTGTTCACAATACTTGATAGCACATAAGAATAAGAGTGATTATGAATTACCTCTTGTTGCGCTAAAATAATCATTAATGCATTTAAGCTTGAATCTGTTAAATAATCCGCTACTTTCCCTGCAAAATCAGTTTGCACACTGTCTAATAGTGCTAGTAAGCCAATGATTTTTAAAAAGGATTCCTGCTCATTAGCTGATAGCTGTGGAAACTGCTTAACATCATTGCTCATATTAATTTCAAACGGAGTCCAGAAGTTACCTAGCATTTTTTTATATTTAGGATATGCCCAGTTAAAACGCACATCGTCCCAGTTTAAAATGTTAGAAGAGCGTCCGTTCACAATACCTGTTGAACGGTTTGGTGCTTCTTTATCCATAATTTGTCGTTTTGTAATAGTTGTCATTGTTACTTCCTCCTAGCTCGCGCAAGACTCACATTCTAGTAATTCTACAGACGTTGAGCGTACATAATATGTCGTTTTCACACCGCTCGCCCAAGCATTCATATGCAATGCTAGTAAATCTTTTGCCTTAATCGTATTTTGAACGTATAAATTAAGTGAAATGCCTTGGTCGATATGACGTGCTCGAGCAGCATTTTGCTTGATTGTCCAATTTTGATCGATGAAATAAGCAGATTTATAATACCAAGTTGTCACAGGTGATAGATCCGGTACCGTTACTGGAATTTTGTAATCCTTCTTCTCTTCTGAATAACTCTTTTGGAAAATAGGATCAATCGTAGCCGTACTACCCGCTAAAATGGATGTTGATGAGTTCGGTGCAACCGCCATAACATAGCCGTTACGCATTCCTTTTTCAGCAACCGCGGCGCGTAACGCATTCCATTTATTGCTGTCGTAGCCACGTTTTTCAAAATACGCACCAGTATGCCAATCTGAGCCTTCAAATAATGGGTAGGCTCCTTTTTCACTTGCCAAATCGTTAGAAGCGCGAATCGTTAAATACGCAATTTCTTCATATAGCTTGTCCGCAAATTCTACAGCTTCCTCAGACTCCCATTGAATTTCTTTCAATGCTAATAAATGATGCCAGCCAAATGTTCCAAGTCCAATGCCTCGGTAGCGTAAGTTCGTACGCTCTGCTTGTTTTACTGGAATTGTATTTAACGCAATAACATTATCTAACATACGTACTTGAATCGGAATTAATTTTTCTAAAACTCCAGCCGGTACAGCTCTGCCTAAATTAATAGATGATAAGTTACATACAACGAAATCGCCAGGCTTGCGACGTGTTACGATGACATCATCTTCTAGAGTAATAGACTCAAATTCAGTCGCTGACATGTTTTGGAATATTTCTGTGCACAGGTTCGAGCTATAAACCATTCCCTCATGCTTATTCGGATTCATGCGATTTACTTCATCTCGATAGAACATAAACGGCACGCCTGTTTCAAGCTGCGAGCGCATAATACGTTTCATAATATCAATAGCTGGTACGACCTCACGACTTAATAATGGATTCGCAATACATTCTGCATATTTAGTACGGAAAGTGCCATCACCTTTTTTCTCATCGTAGAAATCCTCTAGTGAAAAGCCCATAACTTCTCGTACTTCATGTGGATCAAATAAATGCCATTCCCCGCGCTCTTCAACCGTTTCCATAAATAAATCCGGTAAGCATAGCCCTGTGAAAATATCATGGGCACGTAAACGCTCATCCCCATTGTTTAAGCGTAAATCTAAAAACGTAAAGACGTCTTTGTGCCAAACATCTAAATAAACAGCAATAGCTCCTTGTCGTTGACCTAGCTGATCGACTGAAACCGCCGTATTATTAAGCTGTTTAATCCATGGTAAAACACCACTAGATGCGCCTTTAAAGCCTTTAATTGATGAGCCACGGCTACGAATTTTGCCCATATAAACACCAATACCACCACCGTATTTCGATAATGTTGCAACATCTGTATTCGTGTCATAAATACTTTGTAAACTATCATCTACTGTATCGATAAAGCAACTAGATAGCTGGCCATGTGTTTTACCTGCATTCGATAATGTAGGTGTTGCCACTGTCATATATAAATTACTCATTGCCCAGTAAGATTCACGTACTTTTTCTAAACGATTTTCTGTTTCATCCTGCATAAGGGTCATCGCAATGACCATCCATCGTTCCTGTGGTAGCTCTACTGGTGATTTCGTGTAATCACGGACTACATAGCGGTCCATTAATGTTTTTAAGCCAATATACGTAAACAATTCATCTTGACTTGATTCTAAATAGGAAGCGAGTTCTTGAAGATCCTGCTCACTATATTTTGTTGTTAAACTTTCATGATACAAACCAGCTTCTGTATAGCGTGCTAATTGTTCCGGGAAACATTTATAAACATCTTGCACTGAAACGCCACGGCGCATTGCAAATTGATCATATAGTTTTTCTAAATAAATTTGAGCTGCGACGAATGTCCAGTATGGCTCCTCCTCATCAATCAGGCTAAGCGTTTGTAAAATCATCGCATCCGCCCATGCTTCAAATGTCGCATTGTCGTTTTTTCGTAGCCATCGATCCGATAATCTTACAAAACTTTCGAGTTCATCCTCCGTATAACTTTTCTTAAGCTTAGCAATTTGCTGTTCGATTTGAATTGTCATGTATACATTCTCTCCCTTTCTTTCTCCAGCAACACAAAAAGCGATCACGCAACACTTATCGGTTACGTGATCGCAGTAAAATCGGAAATGGAAATGAAGGACATGCACACTAAGAAGTGGACAAATCTCTCGCCTCCACTTCTCAATCCCCGAAGAATGTGTTGCTGTCTTGAACAAATCGGCAGGTCTCCTGGCTCATGCTTCCTCCAAATGATGGCCTTCCCGTTCTTTACAGTGGCCTATTCATCATTTGTCAGCACTTACAGTTGCGGGGACAGCTTCGGCCTAAGATGACTCTTTTCCGAATTCCCTTTTAAACCATATTTGGTACCGCTCGTCCAAAATACTATATATTGTGTTTTAACTCCTAAACAAATCTAACATATAGTGTTTATAGTTGCAATAGGCGTTTTGCCCCTTGAATTTTTTAAAGTGCTACTTTTTCTCGAAGCAAGCCCGATTACAATGCAGTTTTACGTAGTTTTTCAAAATTTCTAGGAAAATATTTTTGTACTAGCTGCTCTTTTTCTGGATTAATTCCTAGTAAAACTACTGCACATGGACCAGCTGTTTTCTCAATATCTAATGCACTTTTGACCTGTCGTTCGCCAAAAAGCCGGCTAAATTCTGCTTGTAAACCTTTTGATCCAACTGGCCATACTTGCTGCACAATTCCCTCTTTCCACGCTTGAAAAATAGGTTGCAGCTGTGCGACATCTTCAGGTTGTGCAAGGATTTCATTTCCTACAAGTGGTAAACCATATGTGTACCAACTTAGTTGCTCATGCTTAGTTGCTGTACGTTTCTGCTGCTCCCCAAGCATCGTTATTGACAAGCCTGATTGTAAAGTTGGCATATTAGTCTCTGAACTACCGTCTATTTGCGGACAAAAAAGACCAGCCTCCTCAAAAACCTGGTGAATGCCTGCAACATAACGAGACCATGCAGCATCCCCTGAAAAATTAGCAAGTAAAATATGCTTTGGTAAAGCATTTGCAGCAAGCTGCTCTAAAAATGTAACACGTGCAGTAAAATATGCTGTAAGCTGATCTGGAGCAGACACAACATCTTGTAGCTTTTCGCCAATTGCAGCGGCATTATCGGTTGTCGCAATGAGCTCACCTATTTTTATTGCATTTCTCAATGTACTCGACCTTCCTTACGCACAAACACCTTCGACAGAACTGGCATCGCCACCGCAACGATCACTAGATTAATGAGTGTTGCCAGTGGAAGACTAGTCAATGACGTCCAGTAAAACGCCGGACTAATAATAAAGTAAAATGGTATAGGTGCCACGACACCATTTAAAATAAGTGCTACAGGCCATTTCCAGAAATGCATGCCTTTTTTATGCATAACCCCAAAGATCCATACAACGATAAACATTTCCACTGCGATAATTATATGTAGTGGTCCAAAAGGAAAGCCAGTAGTTAGGGCTGAAATAAAATGCCCAATGACTCCCGCAACACCAGCTAATACTGGCGATAAAAATACAACGCTCAAAAATGCCGGTGCAGAGTCAAGCGCAGCAGTTGTAATAAATGTTGGAATTTTAATGACTGCACCTACTGCACAAATTGCCGCTACCATGGCAGTGAGCGTCAATTTCATCAATTTTTGTCGATCCATTCCATTCCCTCTTTCCGTTAAATTTTTTCAAAGCGTGGGGTTGATTTCCGTTCCGGCTGTGCGCTTTATCGCTGACCCTTCGCTTTCGCGCAGAGCTTCCTGGGGGCGTCGGGGCAACAGGATGTTTTTTCGCGAAATCGTAGTGCTAACGTAGCGACAGCAGAGGGGTTTTGATTGTGCGAAAGCGCAGCGACAGCAACAGCATGATGTTAGTCACGAAGGCGTTATCACAGGATGTGATGGTTTTAGCCTTCATTCCTCAATATCGCTGATCCCCAAGGAGTCGACCAGCCTCCACTCCAATCAACTTATATACAAAGCATGCGACTTTGCAAATGTCATCCCACTTTTGTGAAGTGTTTTACAAACTCTGCAAGCAAGTCACTATATCATTTGATTTGTTCCCCAATACCGTACCAAATGCGTACGACTTGTTCGGCTTCAGCAAACAATGCTTGGTACAAACGCCCACATGTATCACGTAATAATCGTGCCTGTTTGTCCATCGGCACAACACCACGCCCCATGTCGGTCACAATTATATACAAGGCACAATTTTCTTCAAGGGTCTTTAGTCTTGTCAAAATAGTTCTGACAAGAGGTTCATCATCCTCAAGGTCTTGTGTTACGAGCCATTTCTCTATGTTTTTAATTACTAGTACATCACAAGTAGGAGCGCCATCAGGTAGAGTGCCATCCACTAGCTCAACGTTTTGACCTGTAAGTAATTTCATGACATAGTCGGTTTTTCCACTATAGGCTCCTCCGATAAAGACATGCATCTTGCTCCCTCCTCCCAAGCCTTTCTTGAAAACGTTAAAGAAAACATTTTATCATGCGGTGTTTGATAGGACCAAAAAGGTTGCTCAGTTGGAGCAAAGGCTACGAGTAGCGCTCGAATAACCCCGCCATGGACAACGAGATGATACACATCTTCCCCTTTTGGTAATGCAGTGAACCCTGCCAAAACACGTGCACAAAACATATCAAAGCCTTCTCCCCTTGGAGGTGGAGACTTTACAGGATCATCTAACCATGCACAATAACGATGATCTGATTGTAAGTCTTCA
This sequence comes from Lysinibacillus sp. G1-3, assembly GCF_056322905.1. Lineage (NCBI taxonomy): Bacteria > Bacillati > Bacillota > Bacilli > Caryophanales > Bacillaceae > Lysinibacillus > Lysinibacillus sp. G1-3. The sequence continues at coordinate 114,260 of NZ_JBWHYQ010000009.1, read as the reverse complement.
TATGTGAGCCCTTCAAATTCTCCGAAATTCGACTCTCGAAATCTCCGATCAGACACGTAAGTTGCATTCGGAAAATATCGGACAGCGGTTTCCCTACAGCGTAGTAAATCACTCCCATACACCTTGGTGACCTCTTGATCAACAATAGAGATTAAAGATGCATCAGCTAATGAAGAATCTGTCCAGCCGATATAACGCTTTTCTAAATTTTCCTTTGTTGGTGCATGTCTCATTAAGCGCACAGTAACAACGTCACCCACAGTACAACCTCCATTCCTTCAATTGATGCACCGAGTAAATCCCCAGAAACACCGCCAAAGTTACGCACTGTAAATTGCCGAAAGACTAAAAAAGCAATCGCTAGTACTGCCATCAACACGAACGGAACAATTGTGAAGCCCGTTACAAACAACAAGCTACTGTATGCTACAACTAATGTTAAAAGCATACAGCAGATTAGTAAACCCGGCTTAATATGTGTTTTAAAAAAGTAGGCAAGCCCCTTTTCCTTTGAGCAATTAAGCGACATAAAATAAAAGCTCATACCTACTCGTGTACATAACGGAATAAATACAAGCATCCACAGTTCAAACTTTTGCTGTACGAATAATTCGTGAAGTATGACAAATTTACCAAGCACTAAAAATAGCACTGAAAGCACACCAAATGCACCAACACGTGGATCATCTAAAATTTCAAGCCGCTTCTCTCGATCTCGATAGGAAAAATAAGCATCCCCCATATCAATAAAACCGTCTAAATGTAGTCCACCAGTAAATATGGCAAATAATCCGATAATCACAAAGGCAAGTAAGACCTCGCTACTAGCCGTCCATTCCGTTAAACCATAGATCACCGCAGCCACTGCCGTACCCATGAGTGCCCCTATCCATGGCAAAAAGGCGAACATCCCTGTAATTGTTGCCTTCGTTAAAGGAATTTCTTTATGTACTGGCAAAACTGTAAAAAATTGAAACGCAAGTTGTATGCTATGCCAGATATTTTTCATCGTCTTGCCTACCTTCTTTTATTTTCAAAGCATCATTCATTATTTCCATTTCTTAACGACACCATAATTGATTTCATACGCCTCATCCGCTTTAGACACGAACCATTGATGTAATTCCCCAAGCATTTGCCGGTATAACTCTACTTCCTCGTTCGTATAGGGTGGCTCATCAAATAATTCGTTTGAGACGATAAAAAACGTCACCCTTTTCTCAAGTAACGTCTCTACCGCCTCTTTTAAAACCTCAAGTTTCTTTTCTAAACATCCAGGTTGTTCCACACAGGGAGCTCCCGCGTCAAAACCTTCGTAAAACGCATTTGTTAACCACGTCGTAACACAGTCCCATAACACGATATCTCCATCAGTCAGTTTATGCAAAGTATTTGCGATTTCATAAGGTGCTTCTATCGTCAGCCACTCGATATTTTGCGCCTGTCTGTCTGCCTGATGTCGAATGATCCGCTTCTCCATTTCACGATCCAACGCTACGCCGGAAGCAATATAAATAAGCCGCTGTGCTTGCATAGACTCTGTTTGATAGTGAGTAACTGCCTCTTTTTCAGCAAAGTGGGATTTACCACTGCGTACTCCCCCCGTAATGAAAATCAGTGGCAATGGTTTCCCCTCCTATAGTAAATGTTGAATGTTACCGATCTCTTGAACGTGCCATTGTTGATCGACTTGTTCAATAATCGTTACACTTGTACCATTAATAAATGGCTCTGTCCATAGCTGATCGACCCTTCGCCCTAAAATAGCGTTAATGATACACTTAATCGTTACCGCGTGTGACACAATTAAAACAGTATTCTCGGGATATTTTTCTGCTATTTTCTTTAACGTAAACATCGCTCGTTCAGTTACCATACCAAAGCTTTCCGTATGGGTTGCAACGAATTGTCCAGGATAATCAGTATATAATTCATAATCCGGATGAGCAATCACGATGTCCTTGACTTTTTTCCCTTGCCAATCCCCTAAAAAAATCTCCCGTAAATTTTCCTCATCATAGACTGGAAGCTGTCGATCAGCTAGAAGAATTTGCATCGTTTCCTTCGCACGACCACTTGAACTGCTATATGCCGCTGTAAAATTAATATTTTTCAAATGATCACGAAGTTTTTCTGCATGTAAAATACCATTTACAGATAACGGCGAATCTAACCATCCTTGTAGCCGTTGTTCTTTATTCCACATTGTTTCGCCATGTCTTACTAAATAAAAAGTCGTCAGCTTTCTCACTCCTTATTTGCAATCAATTATGCCTCGGCATAATTACGTCCGGAATCGGCTTTGTGCTTAGGCCTGCACGATGTCGGTCATTTCGGTAATGCCACAGGACGTGGCGTGTTTACCGATGCAGGTCATTTAGCCGTTATCGCATAGATGCGATGGTTTTAGGCTAACATCCCCTAAGGACTCCTTTCCAATTCTGTGACATCCGCCGGAGGCTTTGGGCCACGCGATGTTGGTCACTCAATCGTTACCACAGAACGTGGCGCTGTAGCGACAGGTACAGGTGTTTAAATACCCGTTGAATAGTAGCTTAAATCTGTATTCATATCACCATCTATAGAGGTGGAAGACTTCTGCTGAATGAAGTTAAACCACGCCTGCAAACAATTCTGTAAATACGTCATGGCTACAATATCTTTAATCCCAATACGGAACCATTCGCCATTTAAGCCCATAAAGTTTTTTGTATGACGCAGTACGACGCCCTTTGATAAACAATATGTAAAAAATGTATCTGCTTGCTGATTTTTCGGTAATGCAAAACATACATAATTCGTTACACTATTTGTCACCTGGCAACCATGTTCCTGTAAATAGCTCTGTAGCGATTGTCGTTGATTTTTCGCATAGGCAATGGCTTGCTCACAATATGTGCGTTCATCTAAACAGCCTGTCCCAATAACTAGGGCAAAGGCATTCAAGTTCCAATGCGGTAGAATATACTTTAGCTCAGTAACAACTACCGGGTTCGCCACTAAATAGCCTAGGCGTAATCCTGGAATCGCATACATTTTTGTCATCGAACGAACGACAATCAAATGAGGATTTTCTGCCACATACTGGATTAATGAATAAGCTTCATCTACCCAGTCAATAAATGCCTCATCAATGACAAGCTCACAATTGACCTTTGCACCGTGAGAGATTAATTCGAGCAGCTCCTCTTTCTTTGGAAGCACACCTGTTGGATTGTTCGGTGTACAAATATATAAAGCATCCGCGTTCACCATTTCACGCTTCAGATGCTCCATTGGCAATGTATAGTGAACAATATCCTCTACAATAATTGGCACAATTTCAGCGCCTGCAGCTGTTAATGTTCGTTCATATTCTGAAAAAGTTGGATGTACGATAATAACACGCTTATTGCTGTAGCGTCTAACTAAAACACTAAATAGCTCAGATGCACCATTACCTAGTAATATAGAATCTTTTGGCACAGCATGAAAAGCTGCCACCTTTGATAAAAACGGCTCACCGTCTGGATCTGGATAACGTTGAATTAGCGGATAAAATGTCCGCCAACGTGCCTCGACAAACGGTGGTGGCCCTGCCGAATTCACATTTTCGCTAAAATCATACACCTTTTCCGGCATATTAAGTCCTAGCTGATGATAAACATTTTGCGGATTCGCTCCGTGATTAGGTAATTGCAAAAATTAACACCTCCACTGATAACATTACTAGCGTAAAGAGCAAGGTCGCGATGCGCATATGAATCACTGACGTTGCAATATGCTCTTTTGTTAATGGGACCAATTTCTCTCCCATTATTGCTCGATAAGAAACGACACCCTTATATGTATTTTTTCCACCAAGCTGAACACCTAATTGAACAGCTGTAGCTGCTTCTAAATAACCACTGTTAGGACTTGGATGCTTTTTCGCATCTTGTGCCCACCGTTTTAAGCGCTTCCCGAGAGATACATTCGTTTCATTTTTCGTCCCAAGCACCATAAGTAAACCTGTTAATCGGCTTGGAATAAAATTAAGTACATCGTCTAGCTTTGCTGCAAACATACCAAAGTCTTTATATTGTTCGTTTTTATAGCCAATCATAGAGTCTAACGTATTAACAGCTTTATAGCCCCATAACCCTATAGCGCCAAATAAAAAGGCATAAAATAATGGAGCTGTTACGCCATCACTCGTATTTTCTGAGACTGTTTCCACAACACCACGAACAATTTCATCCTCGTCAAGTTTCTCCGTATCACGGCCGACTATCCAGGATAGCTTCACACGAGCTTCAGCAAAATCGCCTTTGACGAGCGGTTCATAGACAGCCATCGCCGCTTCCTTCAAGCTACGCTGTGCTAGTCCAATCCCAATAAGTAAGCCCTCAATCACTATGCCAAATAGCAGGCTCACCTTATAGCTTAGTAGCATAATGGCCGTCACAACAAACATCGTTGTACCAACTACAGCAAGCGCCATCACCATGCCACGGAGTTTTCTCATTCTTCCTTTATTCCATAACTCTGTTTGAGATTGAATGAGTTTTCCAATCCAGCGTACTGGATGAGGCATTTTAGGAGGATCACCCACTATTAAATCAAAAACAAGCCCAATGATACAGGCAATCACCAGTGCCATCATAACGGATTCTCCTCCTTATCTTTTTTATATTTTTGAATGGCATCGCGCATCGTTTCATAAACACCATGGCCAATGATTTTGCCAAGCATCGTAATCGGCCCAGCATATTGATGATAGTCACCTTCCTCTGTTGAAGCAATCAACAAGCTATCTGTTGAAGTACCTGTAGCTTGTGTACCCGTTGTTGGATCAGTGATGCCCTCATCAATAAGTGCCTTAACCTTTGCCTCTGTCGTAGAAATCATCGCTTGAAATAATGCTTCATCCGACAATCTCCCATTTATTAGTACCCACGTATTAATAGTCCCCGCATGATACTGCTCCTGACGATGAAAAGCTCGCGTAATATCGACGGCATTGCCAAGACCAGCAGTAATCATGATGACAAGATGAATTCCTTCATATGTAAATTCACGAACTGTCGCATACCGAGCATAGACTGCCGTCATCATCGCCACCGTATTGTCAATGGGAAAGCCCTCAGACTGTAAAAACCGTTGCAATTCTAGCTGTGGTTTTCGCTCATCATACGTATAGGGCACTGAACGATTCATCAAATGAGTATAAAAGCCAAAACCCGGATTATGTACGGCTGAGGATACTACCTTCATCGGTGAATCTGTTTGGACGGCAACATAATGGTCAGAAATATGAATATCGCCCTTGCGAAGTACTGACATAATCTCGCCTCCTATTCAGAAAATAAAAAAACAAATTCTTACAAAGAAGAATTTGTACTGTTGATCTTAAATTAATCATCTTTCCCCAATTTAAAGCTTTTGAATTTTCGCACAGCATCGCAACTTCATAATACTCAAATTATTTATTTTTTTTGAAATTGTATCATAAATTCACAGGTTGCCACAATTCAATTTCGCGATATTTCGTTATTGTCTTTGTTTTAAAGTTTTAAAACGAATGACGGATCCTGCAATAATAAATACCCAACCAATACCGACATAGACAATTTTCATTGTTTTTGTCGAGGACGGTAAAATATCCATGATCGTTAAACAAACAAATAGTATGCCAATCATTGATAGAAGCATACCAATCGATAATTTTTTCAAAAGAAAAACCTCCAATCTGTGTACGCCCTCGATTTTACCGTATTCTCGTCAAAAAGAAAACACTAATCCGTTTCAAGGATTAGCGTTTATCCCCCCGCATTAACAAGCAGTATTTTTTCTGTCCCACCTCTATCCATTAATCAAGCAAAGGCAAAGGCAAACTGCCCGTGAACACTAATTAACAAGTGGGGATAAAAAACTCCCCACTTTTAAAAGTTTCACTATATATCCTTACACTCGCACATGTGCAAAAAATTCCTCATAAAGCGCTTGTAAAATTTGGTTTTCAAACTCTTGTAGCACTCCGAATACTAGACTAACTTCAGATGAACCTTGATTAATCATCTCTATATTTGCACCTGTTTTAGAAATCGCAGTTGCAGCACGTGCCGCTAAACCTGTATTATTACGCATACCTTCGCCTACGATAACAATCATCGAGAAACCATGACGCATTTGCACATCATCTGCATGTAACTCATTTTTCACACGAGAAAGAATTCGTTCTTCATTTTCTAGTGTAATTTGGTTTGAACGCATAATGACAGAAATATCGTCTAAACCAGACGGTGTATGTTCATAAGAAATATTTTCATCTTCCAAAATTTGAAGAAGCTTACGTCCAAAGCCTACTTCACGATTCATCAAATATTTTGACACATATAAAGTTGAAAAGCCACTGTCTGCCGAGATACCTGTAACTGGACGTCCTGTAACAGAGCGTCTTGGTACGATACGAGTACCTGGGGCCGATGGATTATTTGTATTTTTTATGTTAACGGGCACCCCAATCTTGTAGACAGGCATTAACGCTTCATCATGGAAAACTGAAAAGCCTGCATAGGATAATTCGCGCATTTCGCGATACGTAATTTCTTTAATTTCCACTGGATCATTCACAACTTTCGGGTTCGCGGAGAACACGCAGTCCACATCCGTAAAGTTTTCATAAAGCTCTGCTTCAACAGCAGCTGCTAAAATAGAGCCTGTAATATCAGAGCCACCCCGATCAAATGTTCGTAGTATGCCCGCTTTAGTGTAACCGAAGAAACCAGGGAATACAATAATTTCCTTGGTATTTTTTAGTGGCGCTAAATTAGCATAGGCCTCTGGTAATGCATACGTGCGTTCAGGTAAATCATTGACGACCAAACCTTCTTTTGGACTTACATAGCGTGCCGTCATACCGATGGAATTAAAATAAGCTGCGATTAACTTCGCGTTATTGTCTTCCCCTGCCGCTTTGATGCTATCGATAAATAATTCCTCATTCGATTTATCACCCTGTACACGTTCACGTAAATCTTCAGCGATCACATCACAAATTGTATAATCTAACTCCAAATCATCCGCAATCGCCATAAAGCGATTTACAACGATTTGCAATTCTTTCTCAATATCTTCATTTTTTAATGCTGCCATTGCTAAGTTAATTAATAAATCAGTTACCTTTATATCGTCACCAGAACGCTTCCCTGGTGCAGAAACGGCTACGATTTTACGTGCCGGATTAGATTTTACAATGTTTGCTACTTTTTGAATTTGTTCTGCACTTGCTACAGATGTTCCACCAAATTTACATACGATCATAACCATCAAATCCTAACTTTTTAAATTAAATGTATTCCTCCAAAAAACAATTGATTGTACACAGTGTACAAATTATCATTCCCTACGTCAATACAATTTAAAAAATTCACGCAATTAATCGATGGAAAATGGACAATTTTCACACTGTTTGATTTATTATACGGATTTCGTATGAAATAGTTAAGGTTTTTGCGAAATTTTTTCGTAAAATTCCAATATTCGTACAAATATTTGTCTGAACTAGCTGAATTCATCTAATTTATAGAATTTTCAATGGTGTATCTGACATGTCAAAACGAACCACGTCTTTACAAATTTATATGGATATCAAGATGAACAATTTTAATTGTATAAGTTGTATCACTTCAACAGCAGGATGTTGATTTATTACAACGATAGGTCTAAACTCTTCGAATATGACTTCTTTATTTAAAGACATTTTTTTCCAGCATCGTAATAAAATCAAGTGACGAAAAGTATCTCAATCAAGAACTCTTTTATACTTACTTATATTTAACATTCGTAACAAAGTATTTTGCAGCAAACTTGATTGAATTGTAGTGACTTTCTTCTATATTAATTGAAGAAAACGCTTTCTCCATTATGATATGCTGAAAAAATTGTGATGTTTGTGCTATTTATGAGTGATGTCAAGCTATTCTTTTGTTGTTTTTTTATCTGTTTTAAACGGGGATTGCTTTGATTTGAGTAAGTTTGTGCTTTTATTCTGTGGAGGGCTGTATTCGTAAGGATCGGAGCAGTTCTTTAGGTGACCTGATTTTATAACGAAAAGGCCCTAACACAACGATATGCTAGGGCCTTCTGTATGTTAAATCACGCCAATTACATTTAAAAATACGATAATAATTGCAATCGGTGCTATATAGCGAAGTAAGAATAGCCATAATACAAATAATTTATAGCCTTTATTTTTACTTACACCCAGTTCACTCATTAATACATCTTTCTTCATTTTAAACGGTACGAAGATCGCAACTAATAATACACCGAGCGGCATAAGAATATTACTTACTGTATAGTCTGCTAAATCAAAGATATTTTTTTCAAATAATGTAAAATCACTTAATACGCCATATGATAAAGCTGATGGAATCCCTACAACAAAGATTAGTAATCCTACAATCAATGCCATTTTTTCGCGTTTCCCTTTACCCTTTGTCGTTAAAGAGGCCACGCTAATTTCCAACATGGAAATGGCTGATGTAATCGTTGCAAAGAAAAATAGTAACAAGAAAATAATGAAGAACACTTTTCCAAATGCCATTTTACTGAAAATCGCTGGCAAGACAATAAATAATAGACCTGGTCCTTGAGACGGTTCCATTCCAAATGCGAATACTACCGGGAAAATTGCAAGCCCTGCAAGCAATGTAATGACAAGTGTTAAACCGACAATAGAAAATGCGGAACGTGGTAAACTTTCTTCTTTCGGTAAATATGAGCTATACGTTACCATTACGCCTACGCCGACAGATAACGAGAAGAATGATTGCCCCATCGCATATAAAATAATTTCAGATGTAACATTTGAGAAATCAGGCTGTAAGAAGAAACGAACCCCTTCTCCTGCTCCATCTAGTGTAAGAGCACGAATAATTAATACAAAGAATAAAACAAATAGTGCTGGCATGAAATACTTATTTACTTTTTCAACACCATTTTGTACACCTTTACTTACGATAAAAATAGTCATAAGAATAAATAATAGCTGTGATCCAACTGCTAAAAATGGATTAGCAATGATTTCAGTAAAAGTTGCTTCGTAAGAGCCATTGCCTTCCCACAGTCTACCTGTAATCGCATTCCATAAATATAATAAAATCCATCCTCCAACAACACTGTAGAATGAAAGCAATATGAAACAAGTGACAATCCCTAATTTACCTACCCACGGCCATTGCGTTTTCGGAGCAATAGTTCTATATGCTTCAACAGCCTCTTTTTGTGTACTTCTTCCAATAACAAATTCCGCCAATAATAACGGTAAACCAATTAATAAGGTAAAACCGATAAAAATAAGGAAGAACGCACCGCCACCTCCAATACCGGCCATATACGGGAACTTCCAAATCGCACCAAGACCTATCGCTGAGCCCGCTGCAGCTAAAATGAAACCTAATTTCGATGTCCATTGCTGTGAATTCATCTCTTTATCTCCTCTCTTTTTCTATTTCTTCGTCGTTTATTACAATTCGGTCTTTATTCATATTGGTCTATCGTACTCCTTTCTCATACAACCACTGCTTTTCAAATAAAAATCGTCCCTACGAAAACGTAGGGACGATAAAAATATCGCGGTACCACCCTAGTTATGAAGTTATAACTAGATGAAAACCTTAATAAAAAACGCCCCTACGCAATTACGTAGGGACGATATAATATCGCGGTACCACCCTAGTTATGAAGTTATAACAAGAGTAAAACCTTAATCAATTATGCCTCGGCATAATTGCGTCCGGAATCGGCCGGAGACTTTAACTTCTTTTAGCGGGTGTTAGACACCCGGTAAAAGAGTTAAAAAACGCCCCTACGAAATACGTAGGGACGATGTAATATCGCGGTACCACCCTAGTTATGAAAATACAACAAGAATAAGACCTAAATAAAAAACGTCCCTACGTAAGTACGTAGGGACGATATATATCGCGGTACCACCCTAGTTGTGAAAAATTCTTCACCACTTTATTTGATAACGGTATTCACTACCGTCTTCCACTTCCTCACAACATGTGATTTATGAAAGATGCTCCAGGTCGAAATTCATGATCATCTATATACTGATTCGCACCAACCATCAGCTCTCTGAAATAGGGAGATTTTCACTACTTAATCCTATCATTGCCCAAATATTAATTTTCCGAATTGATACTATCATTTTTATCACACATAAAAAAAAGAGTCAATTAATTTTTTGAATTTTTATGTATTATCCTCTTACTTTTTGCTATAAAAATTCAAAATATTACTTTTGAATGAATACCCTTATTAAACATCGATAGGGGTAATTTTGGAATTCAGGAAAAAAAGGACAGAATTACTTATAAGAGCTGGTTTGTCATTAAAGATGAACTGGATGAAAAATTTGTATCAAAATTTCAATACCTCCAATACTGCACTGATAATAGTATTTCAACGATTTTAATACAATCCAGGCGTCGTTTTCTCAGACTATCAATAAAATGGGGTAAAACCCATTTTTATCTTTATCCTACCATAAATATCAAGTTCCGCTACCCTAACTATTTCTCTACATAGTCATTTCTTTAGTTTACGTATTTTTCTATTTCATACCCGAATCTACTTCTCTTCGCAAACGGGTATTCACTACCCTTTTCAATGAAATTTTCTACCTCTGTATTTAACAACAAAAAAACTAGGCTCACATTCTATGTGAAACCTAGTTTTTTATCTCAAGTTTAATTGCTCTTTATTAAATAGCTGTCCAACCGCCATCAATAACTAATTCTGCACCTGTCATAAAGCGTGATTCGTCAGATGCTAAAAATACAACGCCATAGGCAACATCCTCTGGTTCACCAAAGTACGGAAGCTGCGTATACGTTTTATAGAAAGGAAGAGCTCCTCCTTCTTCCATTGTTGGTGCTGTCATTGGTGTAACGATGATACCAGGATGTACGGAATTTACACGGATTTTATCTTTTCCATATTCAACTGCAGCTGATTTTGATAGTACGCGCAGTGCCCCTTTAGCCGCTGTGTATGGACTTGTACCTGCCATACCAACAATACCGCCAATGGAAGAAATATTAATAATAGAGCCCCCGCCTGCTTTTTGCATTTCAGGAATCACATATTTCATCCCAATAATGCAGCCATTTAAGTTAATGTCCATTATTTTATTCCATTCGTCCATTTCCATGTTGGCAATCGTTTTCGGTGAAGAAACACCAGCATTGTTAACGAGTACATCGACCTTACCATATGTCTTCATTGCTTCGGCAATGACGGACTTCCAAGCATCTTCAGATGTCACATCATGCTGGACCCCTATAGCATCACCGCCACTTTCTTTAATTTCTCTTACTAATTGGTTCAATGGTTCGATTTGAACATCTGTAGCGATAACTTTTGCCCCTTCTTGAGCAAATAATTTTGCTTCAGAAGCACCCATCCCCATTGCTGCCCCAGTAATGATGGCTACTTTTCCATTTAAACGACCCATATTAAAACTTCCTTTCTAAATGAAATAAAACGACTAATTCATGAACATATTAACAACTAGTTGTATTCTCGACACCGTGTCGTTAATATAAGTATATCAATACTCATAAAAAGGGCAAACAACACAATTCATAGATTCGACGCTTTAGCAACGAACTTATAGCCAGTGTTGTAATAATAGAAAAAATAAGACAAGGAGCTTAAAAATGTCGAATAAGAAACAGAAAATGGACCCTCGGGTTATGAGGACGCGCCAACTACTAAGAGACGCACTTGTGGAATTAATTGAAGAAAGAGGCTTCGAAAAGATTACTGTACAAGATATTACAGAGCGAGCGACCTTAAACCGTGCTACCTTTTATCTACATTATAGCGATAAGCTCGATCTTCTCTATCAAAGCACAAAGGAAATATTAAATGATTTAGTGAGCAGTCTTAACGATACATTCGATGACAAGCTAGAATTTGATTTTTCAAAAGATGCAGATGAGCCACACGATACATTTATGCATTTATTCGAGCAAATTTCTTTAAATAGCAAATTATATAAAGTGTTTTTAACTGAAAAAGATATTCCTTATTTTTCTTCAGGCTTGAAGGAAATCATCATCGATTTTATCTCAAATGGGATCAATTTTACACAACCTGATGATAAGAGGCTTACAGTGCCACGTGAAATGGCTGTCAGATATTTTGCTGCTGCCTTTCTCGAGGTGATTGTTTGGTGGTTAGAAAACGATATGCATTATTCATCAAACTATATGGCTACTCAGCTCATGCGTATTACAATGGTGGGCCCTTATGTTGACAATCCTTTTGGAAAATAAAGTGATTTTATGCTAACAACTTCATAGGAAAAACCATCTTCATTTTAAATATGTCGTGTAAATGTTAGCAAGCGAGGCAGTTCATTATATAGCAGTAGAATAGTTTAAAAAAGAGTTCCTATTCTTTATTTATAGGTGTTTTCTCAAGAATTGCTTGCTAGTGGAATGTACAATTAACAACAATACAGAAAAAACTATATAGTAATTTTATGTTTTTTTTGATATCTTTTTAGGATGATACTATAAAGGAATGGCCAATATGAAACTAATTAAACGATTTATTTTAAACCGTCCTGCAGAAAAGCGACTTGCCTATTTTTATGGTATGGTAGCAACGGATGAACAAGTGTGGTTACTACGTGACGGAAATGGCGATATGTTATTATTCGAAGACGAAGACGGCTATCCATTTGTACTTCCTGTCTGGCCAACAAGAAGCTTTGCTGAAATGATGGCTGCTAATTTAGACGAGACATTTGAAGCATTCAACATACCACTTTCCATTTTTCTAGACGATTTAATTGTTGATATTGAAAATGACAGTGGTGCCGTATCGATTTTCCCCAACGAAAACGATACAATTATTCAAACTAGGGATGAAATAAAGGAAATGATTCGTATTTTATGACAAGCAAAATACTCCATAATAAATGTAGAACTCTATCATAAGTGATAAATAATATTTTTATTGAACTAACTGAGCAATTCTGTCCAATTATGAGTATTAACAATAAGGGGGAAACTATATGACAAAGAAAAATAAAGAGTTGTCACTAGAACAACGTGAGGAACTACTCAGAACTTTGAAAGCCCGTTTTGAGAAAAATATGAACCGCCATAAAGATCTTGAATGGACTGATGTACAAGCTAAGCTAGAAGCTAATATTGAAAAACTGTGGTCGCTTAATGAAATGGAAGGAACTGGCGGTGAACCAGATGTTGTTGGCCATGATGAAAAGACGGGCGAATTCATTTTTTATGATTGTTCAGCGGAAAGTCCTAAAGGTCGCAGAAGTGTTTGTTACGACCGTGAGGCACTGGAGTCAAGGAAAAAGCACAAACCAGAAAATAACGCTATTGATATGGCAACTGCCATGGGCATTGAACTTTTAACGGAAGAACAATACCGAGAGCTGCAGAAACTTGACAATTTCGATATGAAAACATCGAGCTGGGTGCAAACACCTGCTAATATTAGAAAACTCAGCGGGGCCATCTTTTGTGATTATCGCTACGACACTGTTTTTGTGTACCACAATGGTGCAGATTCTTACTATGCAGCAAGGGGCTTCCGTGGCTCGCTAAGAGTCTAAATTTTTGATCTCATACCCAGGTTAATATCATTTAACCAAACTTTACTATAAAGCTACATCCAACTCTACAGGAGGTAGCTCCACTATCGCAAGGAATGACATTAGGACTTACCAAAATTGGTAAGTCCTAATTTTTCACTGCTTATTGGGGAAATAAAGGATAAATTGGACACGAAACATGGCTCCATATTATAAGTGCTATTTCGTATTAGTATCCCCCAATTTAAAAACCAATACGAACTCAATTTTTTCTTCAAATCCTAATTAATCTTTATGAGATAAAGAAAAGCTTTCCACCAAAGTTGCGCCCTCTTATAGCTAATTATTAAAGTTAAAGCCTATTGAAGCTGGCTCGGTTGTAACAGCCGCTGAATGTTTAAACACTTATTTGTAAAGAATTTGTTTGTCTATTATTCTTCAATGTCTTTGTCACTTTTGTATTCTAAAATATCTCCAGGTTGACATTCTAAAGCCTTACAAATCGCCTCTAAAGTTGAGAATCGAATCGCTTTTGCCTTTCCATTCTTCAATATAGAAAGATTAGCCATTGTTATTCCAACTCTCTCCGAAAGTTCTGTCACACTCATTTTCCTTTTGGCCAACATCACATCAATATTGATTATTATTGACAAATTGAACACCTCAAATCATTAAATCATTTTCTAATTTTAGATCGATGGCTTCTTTTAAAAGCTTTTGAAGAACAGCAGAAAAGACTGCGATTATCATTGAAGCAAAGATAGGGACCATTCCGAAAATTATGAGACCTGGAGCATCATCTGTCTCTGCTGCAAGAAAAACAAATGGCATCATTAACACATACAAGATACTAATTGTGATTGCACAGTATTTTATTTTCTTTAAAGCTCTTACAGAAAGATTAGAGAACGCTTTGTTCTTATCAATGTAGCTTAGAAGTAGGAAAGCCTGATATAACGCAATGAAATACGGTATTACTGATACATACATAATAATTATACCAGGATATAGTATATACCAGTAATCTGGATTTGCTAGATTATTAGCTAACCAAAATAAGCCAAATATACAGAAAGCTAAAACGGGAGTTCCCATAAGAAAAACAGCTATTTTTAAAAAGAGTGTTGAACCTCGTTTCATAAAAAGCACCTCACTTAATTAATCTACGTTTGATTTTAAAACACCATTTATCGTTTTTCAATAAAAAAATATCTAAATTCATTATTTTTTTATTGAAAACCTATTATTCAATCCTCATCAATAGTAAAAAATACCATTTTTCATTTATGAAGAAATGTTTTTAAATGAAAACTATTCTGCTCCTCTAAGTAATTAACTACAATAAAAAGAGATCAATCCATTTTGGATCAACCTCCTCAATCAATAAATATAATTCATAATGTTTGGCTATTGCTCAACATCAAATTACAAACATGGGCCTAGGGTGGTTTGTTGGCTTTATCGTCGTTTTCTCCTCAATTATTTAACCTTTTACGATTGTTCTTTGAGCCTTTTTAATGATTCTCTCAGTCGCTTTAGTTGGTGATGCTTTTTGCCATTCATCACACAGGTTTATGACCCACTCTGGTTGAGTTTTACTAGCATCATTTAACCAGTTGCCGACAGAATCTTGAACATACTTTGATGGATCTGATTTTAGTAACTGTAGAATCGGAAGTGCGATTTGTGGCTCTTCTTTTAATCTTTCAATATGCTTTGTCCATACCCCGCGAGGACGGATTGATTCTAAACTAAACCTACGGATGTTTTCATCTTCACTTTTCGCCCATTCCGTTAACAAATCGACACTACTCTCAATATTAGCTGAAAGTTTCTCCCTAATTGACATCCAAGCAATTTCTCGGACACCAAAATGATGATCTGCTGCGAAAGATCGGATATACAACAATGCTTCTTCTAAAGAATGATCGTTGTTTTTATTCATAAACGCTGCCCAACATCGGACGCTATCAGATACATGAGTGGAACATTTTTTGATTAACTCCTCTTTTTTTGTATCACTTTCATTCATCATGACTGTATCTAATAAACTACCTATTAATCGTATAGCCTTCATTCCCGTTTCTACTTTTTGCTTCTCTATCTCTGTTAATATAAAGTCTAACTTTTCTTCTAGCCCTATTGACGGTAGCACATTTTTTACTAAAGTAATATGGTGAACAGCTTGCCATTCTGTTAAATTAACACTCTCTATTTTCCCTTGATTTAACAACATTAAAACTTCACTAGGAATATCACTAGCCTTTCTAGCTCCCTTTCTATTTAAAACGTCTTCTTTTACAATCATTTAACACCCTCCTGTAATAATGGTTATTAAATCCGACCTATTCAAAATAAATGTCTATTTTAATATTATTTTTTCTTACAAAATATTTCCACTATTCCCTCTAATAAATTTCACCTCGACATAATTGTGAATCGATATTGATATAGAGTGGCTTGATAGAGACACCTATGATACGATTACCAAATAACAACTTCATTTGTTTTTTATGAACATTAGTGAATTCAAGTGAACAACAACTTAAAAGGATGATAATCAATTGAGTAACGAACAAAATAACAGTAAATTTATATACACATATGTACATCATGTTGATGAATATGATCTGTGCAGAATGGAGATGCGTTCATTTTTTAATCTTGATTCCCAATCAAACTATATAATAAGCCCTATTAAAATTGATCCAAGCCGTAGCCCTTTTATGCAGGACAGACTTGAAGTGCTATTTGAAGATAATAGTATAGAAAACATCAAGACATTGGTGAAGGATTTAAAAGTAAAGGAAGCAACTTATAAAGTAGTTTGTTTAAATAGTATGGATATAGGTGAAGAGAAGAAAATTCATCTGCCAGAGCGTCGAATGATAGAACGCGAGGTAGGATTGTGCATCGATGGCGAACCAGAACTAAATGAGCCTGAAGTTGTATTTGGTCTTATTTTAATAGATGGAATATGGTATTTTGGAAAGCATATGAAGAGTGAATCCATTTGGCATAATCATTTACACAAGCCACACAGTTATTCAACGGCACTAAGTACTAGAGTAGCTCGTACTGTTGCAAATATCGCAGTTCCACAGCCTCAAAATATCCGTGCGATTGATCCTTGTTGTGGTATAGGGACAGTAGTAATTGAAGCCCTTTCCATGGGGATTAATATAGAAGGGCGAGATATAAATTACAACGTTTGTCAAGGTTCCAGAAAAAACATCTCTTATTTTGGGTTAACAGGCAACATTACATTAGGTCCAATCTCCGAGGTTAAGGAACATTATGACGTCGCGATCATTGATTTACCCTATAACTTATTTACACATATATCAACCGAAGATCAATTTAGTATTCTACAACATGCTCGACGCATTGCCGATAAAGTAGTTGTCGTTACAATTGAAACAATCGATGACTTGATAGAAGATGCAGGTTTTGTTATATCTGATCGATGCGTTGCTAAAAAGCAATCATTTTTACGTCAAATTTTATTATGTGAATAAAAACATTATATTGAAGATGTATATCTAATATATAAGACGAATCGCTTCAAACGCGATTTGCAATGAGAAGAAAGTAAACCTACTCCCAAGTTGCGCGGCGGAGGCGGTTTACTTTTTTTGTGTAAAAGTAAACGACAATGCAATTACTGAAACTATAAGCGATGAAAAACTTATAGTAACCATATTATCAAGACTTTTTTTTAAAACTATATATAAATACTAAGTAACGATAAAGTAAACTTATTAGGGAAGTATTTTTATTTTATTTTTGTTGTTTTCTCAAAGATTGGTTTGATATTTCGTGAACCGAAAATTTAACTATAGCACCCCTTCGTATTATATGGTTTTATTATAGGAGTAGCCAGAGCTGAACGTAACTGACCTCCATCTTCGCTATTCATCCATTTTTTGTGTAATTCCAATACATTTTTATTTCGTTCTTTTTCATGTTTTTCCCTCCATTTTGCTTTTTCATTTTTTATGTATTGATAATACTGTATTAAGAAAAAACCGAATGCAGCTATGGGACTCTCTGCGGCATAAAAAAAACATAGCGATTTATAACATAAAATGCAGGATGTGAAAGATTACACATGCAGGAGATACTAGCATAACCCCGTTCTAAATTTAGAACAGGGTTAAAAATATAGTTGTAAAACTATTAAGTTTTTCCTTACAAACTTTAAAAGTATATCATCTTCAGGCGACATTATAACTCGCTATTTTGTAGATGTTGATATTGAGACACTTACGACTGTTCAACTAAAAGAGTACTTAGCAAAATCTAGTGTGAATCTTAAATCCTCTAGTCTTGCTCCCCGAATTCTTGCACAACTAAGTGGAAAGCGTAGGAAGGAATTTTATCAGAAATATTTTTAGTTTATTTAAAACAGAGAAACACCATAATAAATGTTTCTCTGTTTAATTAATGCTCCATTAGTTCAAGAATACAAATACTGACTCATTAAATATTTGTTTTTAACATCATTCTTTATTCAATTGGTCTGCCCTACAGCTACAATTTTGCATGTTGAAATTGCAAATCTAAAGATTGGTTGGTTAGGACTAATTGGTAGAGTACCTAACACAATACCAAGACCTGTTTGTTCCACGGTAAAATCTACTGCAGTAGATCCATTACTTACCAAAAGATTTACTGTTGAACCAATAAGTGTATTCAGCAATTGTCTAATTGGTCGTTCACGACAATTGCATTCACATCCTGATTCAACAGGTGACAACAAATTGATAGTAGGTTCTAGTGGTAAAAAACCTACCCCTATTACATCAGAAATATTTACAACATAGGTTGTAGTTCCATTTGTAACAGTAACTAAAAAATCATTCACCTCTACAATAGTGAACATAAAAAGGAGAGGAGGTACATTAGGTTCATCTGCAATAGTACCAAGAATTACAGTTCGCCCAACAAGTTGTTGTAAGACGGACTGAAGTGGAGAAACACAACAGTCACAAAGACATGAAGATACAGGGACTGAAGGACAATGACTATTAAGCGCTGTGTATTTAACCGGAGGACAACATCCGTTAGGTTTTATGCAAGTAATTTTCTTTTTTTCAGACATAATTTCACCCCACTATTTCTTATAGAGTATGCTTTTAAGAACTATTAGATTGGATTAAAAACTACAAGTTTTTATTGAACATGAATATATCTGCACTGTTAGTACAATAAGAAAAAAGAGCTGTCTAAACAGCTCAATGAACCTTACGTAAAGCACCCTTTACTTGAACGTTCACTATTTCTTTAAAGGCATAAATGATGATGGATTTAATTGTTCACTTTCAATAACAATAGCGGTTAATCCTGTGTCAGTTTTGGTTTCATGCCATTCATCTTTCTCCCAAAAGACAGCATCACCTGATTGAACTTTGGCATATTCTTCTTTTTCACCTCGAACATATCCTTCTCCATTCAAAACTAAAAGAAGTTGAGGTACTACTGCTTGATGAAAGCCAATAATTCCGTTTTCTTCTAAGTACATACAACCTACATTTGTTTGCATTTCTCCAGTCTGGATAATACGGGATATAACAAAGTCTGAATCAAATTTAGTAATCTTCTTACCAATATTTTTACTAAAATTATATATCTCCATTTATACCTCCACAACGCTTAGAATTTATATAGAGTCATTCAAGATTGCTATAAGAAAAACCTCTAATGTATTACATTAACCTGCTACATTAACACAAGAAGCGATTGCTCTTATTGAACAATCGCTCCTTATTAACAATTAAAAAATGAACAGTAAGCTAACTTAGATAACGTTAACTACTGCCCTTACTTATAGTCACATAAACCATCATTGCTTCAAATTGGCATCAAGTCCTTTCCCTTCAAGGACTTAAAGAAAATAGGTGGAAATTTGATTACCAATCGCCCATAAAACCTCTATCTAGTTACTCTCAGAATATACTATATTTTAAGAATAACTCCTTTTTCGCGTAGAAATTCAAGCCACCACAATGGACAAAAAAGCCCACTCTATTTGAATGAATAGTAGTCTTTTTCATATCGAGTGACTAAAACTAGTTGAAAAATGATAGCGGTATATTTTCCAAAAAGTCTCTGAACCATGACAATTTTATCTCACGGTTTTGTTTTGTATCAATCTAAACAAGGCACAACTAGGAAGAACGCTACATGAAAAACAGAAATTAGAGAAGCTGGAAAATCAGTTAAAGCTCTCTCTCCTTTTCATCTATAATGGATTAATTATTTACGACTGTTCAACTAAAAGAGTACTAGCAAAATCAAATGTGTATCTTAAACCTTCAAGACATAATCATTATCCCGTTGGTCGCATGAAGAACCTATAAAATTTAGTGGCTAAAATAAAAGAACCAAAAGTCGGAAAACTTATTTCTAGTTTTTAACTAAAAGAGAAATTGAACATTTACTTGAGCATGAAATACCCCCATGGAATAAGCTTGAGTTTATATTTTCAACGGGATGTAGAATTGGAGAAATTGTTTCACTAGAAATGAATCGTATTAATTGGTCAGAACGCTCTGCTATTGTTAAAGGTAAAGGAGATAAAATAATAAAGATATGCGCACCCATTGAAGTAATTCAAAGTTTAATGGAGCAGAAAAAAGTAAAACTACTCGGAAAGCTTAGGAAGGAATTATTTCAGAAGTACTTTTAGTTTAATTACTACAGAGAAACACCATAATAAAAGTTTCTCTGTTCAATTAATGTCCCAGTTAGTTCAACGTTTTTTTATACAGAAGTTTTAAAATTTTTTTTGAAATCTCTTCATATGAAGAATTCTTTCCCCACTGGTTATACCACTTTCGAATCATTTCTACTAACCAAAACGGCACAGAATTTCCATCTATTAAATGATAGTATTGTTCATATCCTTTTTTAAAATGCTCCCATCGAAAATCATTACCTTGTAGTGTGTATTCAGAGACATCAATTATTTTTGCTCTTCCGTTTTGTAGTAAAATATTTTTCAAATGGATATCACGCGGGTTAAGGCCCTTATTCCGAACATATTCTCTTGCATCCTCCACTTCATTTACAACCTGTTCTGGAATGTGAATACCTTGTAGAATGCAGTCAAAGAGTGTTTTTCCTTCTTCGTAACTTAGAACGAGGTATTCGTCGTATGAAGCAAAACATCTTGAAAAGTAAGGTGAATCTTCTAATATTTGATAAACATTTGCTTCGACTTTTACTTTGTGTACTTTGTCCTTGGCATATATTTTAAATGCATAAGCTGGTGCGGAAAGAGATTGAAAAACAGCCGCATCTGTCCCGACACCTATACACTTCAAATCATCAGCTTCCCCACTTATGGTTACTGGTTCGTTATTTGGATTTGAAAAAACTTTAATTTTAGAAAGAGAACCTATAGCTTTGTCCCAGTCGTTTTCCATATAATTTCTCCTTTCATTAGCATTGAAGAAAACTACACTATCCAATTACTTTTATAGGGATTCTATACCGCTCTTAACAAAAATCAAATTATACAAGGAAGTTCATAAATCTTTAACTAACACACCCGCAAGGCTTAAGAGGTACTATTTTCATCTTTGTTTTGACTACCTCATTAACATATTCTTAGACTTTAATTAAATTACTGAACATCGAATTTTGATAACTCAACCAAAACGGAATATATGTTCATTACTTAAGTAAACTGCTCTGTTCAATAAGAAAAAAGAGCTGCCTATGCAACTCAATGATCTTTAAGAAAGTGTCACTATCAATATACTACTTTCTTCTTCAAGTATTCGGCCTCTTCAGCACAAAAAGGAATTTCGCAGCAAACATACCTGATGGGCTAATAAACTCAATAACTTCAACAAAAAAAGCGCCAATCCTTGTTGGATCAACGCCCCCATTTATTTTAATCCTCTTTTTCCTGATCAAACCACAGTAGCTCTTTATCATCAACGTCGCCATTATAATTGATTAGAATTTCATCTCCGGCTTTAATATCCGTATAAGCAAAAAAATCAAAAGTTTGGTTTCTAAAATTAATCTCATAAGTTGCATTAGGTTCATAAGAATGGTTAAACAACATACCATAACCAAGAAGGATAGCAGATTGGCCGATCCCGTACTCAAATGCGTAATCAGCAAGTAATGTTTGCTCAATGTGTTCATGTTGTTCATTTGGGTATGAAATGACAGGGGCTTCGTGTAAAAGCTGACCTTTTTTAATATCACACGTTGCAAATACCCCTCTATTGAATTCTCCATCACTTAATGGAGATGTTTTGATCTCTATCATGTTTGTTCTCCTACTCACTTTTAAAATATTCTTTGCAGCTGTAAACATTATCTAGTTCATTTAAACACTTCGTTTATCATTAATTAGCGTGATTCTTTTGGCGGTTGGCAAACGTCACATTTACGTTGATGTTTATTTTTAAACTTTGTAAATGTTTTTTCAAACTTGCTACCACACGCACATTTTAATAATAACTTTTGAGAAAAACCGTGATATTCAGTCGTTAGCAACTTACTTTCCGAATTAGTTTCAACAAATTCTTTAATTTTTTCAATCGTCCATTTTTTATTCAATCTTTTACACCTCTATATTTTATCTCTATGCGGAGGCTTTCATGGCATCCGTTCAGTTATAAGGAACGTCTTTATTACCTTAAGTTACTCATTATAACACGAGCTGGTATATAATCAAAACTGATTGAAAAATCATATTTGACTAACATCCTACTACAAACATTTACGTATAAAAGGTCTACTACTTTTATGATGCAGGATACATCCCCTTGTTTTAATTATGACGGTACTTCTAATGTTACAAGCTTAGTCTCGAAATGATTTAACACACGTTCTTGGAATGCACATTTACTCCACCGAATCATTCACCTTTTACAATATGTGGTATTATATTAATAAAAAAGGAGTGATATTTTGATGAATTCCTTTAGCAAATTTATACATTATATACTATCGCTCTTGTTAACTTTCCAATTAATTTATTTCGGAATTCCAGATTTTGTGAAGCCTATTTTTGTTTATGAATATATTTTATTTTTCGGTGTATATTATTTATTTGCTATTCTTCAAGATTTTTTTAATCTAAGTGAAAAAACAAAAACAGATATATTTCTACGGGTTGTCATGATCATTAGTTCTCTTATCCTATTGATTACATCCATCTACTATACTGCCACGTTTTCGATTATACTTTCTACGATAATGTTCGTTGCAATTAGTTTCTCATTATATTTAGAAATCAAGTCAAACAAGCAAGAAGAGTAATCTTTTTTGCTTGTCTGGCTTGATGATTATTATCGTGAAACATTCACCTCACTAATTTTGTATACAGACGGCTTTCTTTAAATAGAGCACCGTTTTAGATGTTCACCCAAAATGGTTGTACAGCTGTTTAACGAATCATATTCCAATCATTTGCTTTAGTTGTTCAAAAGGCACATATCCAATAATTGGTTCACGTAATTTATGATGAATAATCAATCGAGAATGAGGAATTCCCATTACCTTATATTCTGCTGCAATATCCGGGCTTTTCTCCACATTCACCCTTATAATTTTCACCTTACCACTGAATTCTTCATTCAGTTCTTTAAGCACCCCTTTGAACATTTTACACGGGCCACACCACTCAGCCCAAAAATTTATTAACACGATCTTTTTAGTTTTTAAGTGTTCTCTTAATTCTTCCTTTGTTGTTACTTGAACAATTGACATCCTTCTTTTCCTCCTTTATGAAAATAAAAATCTTGAAGTTATAATATGCTTATTATTATGATTAGACCCTACTCTTTCCCTCTTAGCTCACAATAAAGCCTTTTTATAGGATCAATGTCCACGCCCCCATAGGTTCTAACCTGGGCTACTGATTGAATCTAAATAAAAAAAGTTCAACCAGAAAGATCTGACTGAACTATATAATACGAATACCTCCGTAAATTGAACTAAAATCTCAATTCACAGACTTTCATCCAGTTGTATACATCGAATACACATTAGTTAAATTTTCTACATATTTCTCATCTCATAGATTTTTTGCAAAGTACTAAGGTGCATTGATTTATCTTCGGGAGACGTAGCGAATTTATACCACTCCACAAGCCTGTACCCGAACATAACAAGGATTAGTTCATAGATACAATGTTCAGATACATTGGACATATCCGCGTATTCCGAAAAACCTCTGTAATATGCAGGGATGCAATTTTGGTAGTATTCAATCATATGACAGACGTCCGCTTCATCAGTTATTAAACTCGCGATATCCTCACCCATGTACCCCCATCCGGCGGTATCCCAATCGATAAGTACGATTTCATTATCCGAATAGAATATGTTTGCCACCCAAAAATCTCTGTGGCAAAGCACTATTGGTAACTTTTCGATTCGACTTAATATTTCGTCCGCATTGTTATCAATGTCTATGAGCATTTTACACAGATGCTTCGGGATTTCACAGTCATCTGAGCGTATATAATCATACAAAACATTCCATGACCGATAATGCAGATAGGAATTTTTCATATACTCAACATTGCTTAAATTGGACAAATTCTGTAACACTTCTGGCCTTTCAGTGTACAACCTTCCTTGAAATCGCCCCAATTCCTCTGCTATACGTTCATACATTTCCGAGGTTAGATTTAAGCCTGACACACCATCAATATATTCCATCCACAGTTGAATCTCATCGCCATTTATTTCGGTGTGATAACATTCCGGCCACCGGAACGAATCGGAGAAAACCTTTTTGAAATCCGATGTATAGAGGTCGAATTCCCTACGCCATGATTCCGGATCACCATAACGCTCAAATTTTTTCTGTGTTTTCCAAATCATCTTATACGGCAGATTTTCACCATCAGAAGTTTCAGCCATGCCTGTTACAAGCCGAACAATTCCTATTGTCCCTCCTTGCAACTCTTTAAGTTGATAATCTGCGCGGATTATCGTCTTGTCGAGCATTTTACTCAAAACAAGCGTCAGTATTTCGGGTTTTACAACCTTTTCATCATATTTGTTCATTTTTTGTATCCTCCCTTTTTACCCTTATGTCGCATGTCAATAGACTTTTGTCTCGCCTGTTTATCGATGAGATACTTCGATTTATCATCTACAAACCTGCTTTCCCGCTTCTGTACAAGGTAACGCTCCCATTGCTCTGGTGCCAATGATCCATCAGCAAGGGCAGCAAGAACAGCGCAGCCCGGCTCTGAATGATGGCGGCAATCATTAAAACGACACTGTGTGAATAATTCCTCCACATCGTTAAATCCCGCACTGATCCCGTCGTCCGCACCGAACAGTCCAAGTTCACGCATACCAGGCGTATCAATAACCATCGCACCGGACGGAAGCATAAAAAGCTGACGATGCGTTGTTGTGTGCCGTCCCCGACTGTCGGCCTCTCGGATAGCCTTGACAGTCATCACTTCCTGATTCATTAAAGCGTTTAGCAACGAGGATTTTCCCACACCGGACATGCCGAGTAATACAACGGTTTTTCCTGGTTGCAAATATTCACTCAACTCGTCTAAACCATTCCCGTTGTGGCTGGAAACTGCATGTACTGGCACATCAGGAGCGGCTTTTTTAACTTTAGCTAACGGTATGCTGAAATCCGGGACCAAGTCAGCTTTTGTTAAGATAACGACTGGCTGGCTGTTGCTCTGTCGTGCCTGTGTCAGGTAGCGCATGATGCGGCTGACATTGAAATCCCTGTTTAAGGACGACACGATAAATACGTAATCAAAATTCGTTGCTACTACTTGCTCCAATATAGTTTTGACATACCCTGCTGAATGTCCCGAATAGTTAGCACGGGAAAATTTCGAGCGGCGAGGTAGCAAATTGGCAATGCGGGAAGCACCATTTTCGTTGTATTGCAGAAATACAAAATCACCAACGCAAGGAAAATCCTCCCGAGATACCGCAGTGTGGTAGAAAGCGCCCTTCAATACAGCCGTCACTTCTCCTTGTTCGGTGATGACGGTATATTGCTCTCGCTGTAGTTCTGTAACCCTTCCAGGTATTAAACCTATCGGCGGTGTTTCGGCTGCGATATAGCCGTATTGTCTCAAATCAATCATTGAACCGACCCTCTCCCAAAAATTAAAGTTGTATTTGGGCATAAAAATACCGCAAACAAGCAGCCTCCTAAGAAGCTGCTGTTTCGCGGAGAATAGCCAAAAGTCGACTATAATTAAAAAGGAATACGACTTTCATCGTATCCGCTATCAGCAGTATTCACGAAAGGTTACTGTTTACGGCATAGCAAAAAAACAAGAGTGATATTCCCGCTTGCTCTTATGCCAAGCTATAATAAAAGATTGGAATTCACTATGCCCGATATTCGGTTAAATTAAAACCACCAATATGATATAAGTTGTCATTAATAACATCCCCTTCCACAGGAAAAACCTGGAATACGATTCACTTCTATAGTGTGCCATAACCCTTCACTATAAATCAACAGAAAATTTTGATTATATAAACTTTATCGGTCAGCTACCTCTCCAACTCAATGCCACAACTACCGCATATAACATGAGAAAAGCCACCTTCGCTCTCGATTTGAAGGTGACCTCTCGTGCCGAAGTAACTCAGGAAGCCCACTGCCATTAGTCAGCTTGTCCCTTTAGGGGTTGAAGTCTCAAATTTGTATCTTTCTGTCCATACAGTACATTCTTTGGATTGATAATGATGAATATAACCGCTGCAACAAAATAAAAAATGGCGTTATACATGATTAAATCGAGTAAGTTTCCGTTTATTAGCCCTATAAAAAAATTAAATAATTGATGGATAATGATTGGGATGACTAGATTTTTATTTAAGTTATAAAATGCTGTCATGACGATTTTAATAGACATGATTGCTATCATAAAGAATAGAATATATTTGATTAATTCAATGCCCACAAGCCTTGTAGTAAACCATATGGGCAGATGCCACATACCCCACCAAAATCCAATGATGATCGACGCTTTTAATGGTGAATTCTTCTTTTGAAGCTCAAGTTGAGCGAAACCTCTCCACCCTAGTTCCTCTCCTAATGGTCCAGAAAGAAGGTTTTTAAAAAAGAAGTAAAACAGCATTCCCCAGGAAGAAACAGTAAAAATAGAGTCTACTTCATTATTTTTGGATACGAGAAACAAAACCATCAAAAATATGAAGGTTTGAATCCAAATCGCATTAAGAATCACAGAAAATTTAAGTTTATTGTTGAATTTATCTTTTACAAATTGGATAAAACTTTGCCCTGGATAGATTTTTTTAAATAGAATTGCAAATGCAAAGGTTGAAGACCATGCTGATATGCAAAACATTACATCAATAACCCACGCAGGAAATCCTAACATGCTGATGACTCCTACAACACAAAAAAGTGGCAAAAAAATGATATTGGTTAGTAGAATAAAATTGGCTACTGGTTTTTTTAGTTTCTTTTCTTTACTCATGCATATTCCCCGCTTCAAACTAGTATTTCATAAATATATTTACGAATACCTTTAGCCTAAACCTAGGGGTTGCTCACAGGTCAATACTTTTCCCACCAAATAATTCGACGAAAAAATACCCTTCAAAAACAATGAAGGGTAAAAAATATATTCTTTCTATTCATCAAAATATGTAGTTTTTATATTTTTCTCGTCTAAAAACTTTTCAATTTTTAATTGCTGCCTTCCATTCGCTTTAGAAAAATGCTCTGAAGCAAAATCTGATATTTCTGTCAAACTACCATTTTCAACCGCACCAACAATCTCCTCTTCAAATTGTGTTAAAGTTTCCCTGATGGAAGATACAAATTCGTAAATTGTCTTTGAAGGTTCTTTATAATCATCAGGGATAGTATTATTACTTAAAAAATCTTTGAAATTCGCATCATTCTTTTTTCCTTCATCCATTAATTTTTTTAATTTTTCCCAATCTGATTCAGTAGCATCCTCATCTTTATAAACGATTGTTTGCATTTCTTCATCGATTACATGACTATAATCCATATACTTTTTTATACTTGCTTTCATTTCATCTTCACTAATAGTTTCATTCTTTTTATTAGAAACAAATAGATCGTCTGGAATTTTAACAGGCACATTGCTAGCTGAATTTTCCTTACTTTCTTTTTTGCTTTCTTCTTTAGGCATTGTATCTTGTGAACAACCATACATGACCACAATTGAGAATGCCATTAATAAATATAAAAAAATTCTTTTCATCTTAATCTCCTTTTCAATTTATTAAATATTTCTTGTATAGTAAAGCTATTATTGCTAGCCCCCTTATTCGAACATCTCGAATCGTCTATAAATGAATTAATCTAAAAAGGGTTTGCTTCGCTTCACGGTGTACTAGTTGAATAGTACACTATGACTGTTGAGTTTTCAAGTATTAAATTCAAAAAAAAGGAAGAACCTATAAATAAATGGCTCTTCCTTCGTGAATTTAAGTTGAATAACGTACGCCTCTTTAGCTAAGGAGCGTGAAACAATAATGATCACTTGATAGGTGCATAAATCTCTAAAAATACCCGTTCCAGTCCATCTTCATAAGTGGTCAGTAATAGATTTATATAAACTCGCCCCAATAGTTCATACCCTTCTTCTATTGCAAACTTTCTTAAATTCGCTTCCACGGGTTGATCAATACTTTTTCCACCAGTTGACCATCTTCCATCTTCAATAATTGTATAAATACATTTTGGATGAGATAGAATTTCACCTTCTATTTCTTCATCTAGGTCTTCCACTTTTCGTATAATTATATACTTATCTTCTATAATACCTTCTTCGTTGAATTGGATGACTCTTCTTAAAGATGTAAGCGTAACTGCTTTTTTTAAGTTGTCTGCATTCTTTTTTAAAGTGTCATATTCTTCATACGCAGTAAAATGTTCAATTTCCCCCTTTATCGCTAAAGGTTTCATTTCCTTAACTATGTATTCTCCTGAAAATTGTTTGATTTTCTTACAATCTTCTTTTACTATTTGAATCTTTTTCAATAGAAGTTTTTTATATTCTATTTCCAGTAAAACCTCTTGTTCTTTTTCTTCTAGTAATGATTGAATTCCATCGATACTCTTACTCTTTCTTAATTCCTGAATTTTTTTAATTTCAATATCAATTTCTCGATAGAAATTTACTGTTGTAATGTCATAAATATCAAATTGACTATATTTTCTATACCCATTCTCACTATTTTGCTTTGGCTTTACTAAATCCTTTTCCTCGTAAAATTTCAAGGTATCTCTAGATACACCTAAAAAATTAGCTACTTGCCCAATTGTGTACATTTTCTCACCCTTTAACAATACAATTTCTATAATCGATATACCTATTTTTCCTATCAAAGGAAAAATAGGCAACTGTTATTCTCCAAGGAAATTTCTATAGATTCTATCCTACCGAGACTTTCCGACAGTACACTCAGGAGAAATGACATCCCACTTTCCAAACAGCGTCAAACCTGCCGTTTTAGCTAGGAACGTTGAAGCCTCGTTATCGAGTTGGCATCTGTACTGTGTTTCGTAACCCTGCTCAAAGGCGTACTTACTAATTGAACGCACTACTTTGCGAGCATGACCTTTTCCTCTAAAAGATGTCAAAGTCAGTACGCCGAGGTCTGCAATTTGAGTATCTTCTTCCCAAGGATACATGCTAGCAGCACAAACTAATCGATTATGCTCAAAAGAACCGTATACCGCCCAATGATCCAATTCCACATAAGCATCATCCAAATCTTGTTCCGACGCGGATGACTCGAACTCAGAGAAAACTGCATCATCTTGCTCTGTTAATTGGCGCAATGACCCTTCCAAACTTTCTTGCAGCAAAACGGTCTTTTCAGCTTCTGAAAAATAGAAAATATAATCTGCACCATGTAGTGTGACGCCCGCTTCCTTTAATTTCTGACGGAAGACCAGATCAGACAGTTTTCGTCCTTTAGAAAGGTCTAATTTATCGGCCATCCCAGGCGTCAAGACTGCCCAAAACCGGCCGTCAGTCGTTTCCAGCACCATGAGTCTACTATCTTCACTTAGATCTGAGTTGATAGTAATCGTAAATTTTCCATCGTTATAGATAATGTCTCCGTTTAAAAATTGCGATTTCCAATAGTCAGTTATCGTCGGTGAAAATAAATGCATACTTATACCCCCCTACAATTTCTCAAGTATTACCCTAAACCAATCTCGGTATTGAGCGAGCACGATTTCAAAATTAGTTTAGGGTTTTAAATGAACTTCTGAAATCTACCTTTCCCTCTTATATGTGATTTAGCTATGGTGCGGAGAAATAAATCGTTCGCGAACGTACATTCAGGATATTTCATTTGCTATTTTCTAGACTCTATTTTAATACATTTCTTGCCGATTCGATAAAGGCCCTCATCGATGGTGAAATCCATTTTTCTTGATGCCACAGCATTTGAGTAGCGAATCGTATTTCCGATAAATCCCAAGGTAAAGCAATCAGTTCTCCCCGCTCCAACTCTCCCTTTATCGCCATTTCAGGTAGTAAGGCAATGCCGAGCCCAACCATCGTGCATTGTTTTATGGCTTCTACACTATTAAACTCCAGCTCGGTCAAGCTATCGGCACCCTTTCTCAGTAACGTTCGATAGAAGAAAGCTCGATAAGAGCAGCCTTTTTCACTTAATAAAATTTGCTCTCTATTAAAATCTTCTATGCCTAATGTAGAGCGTGTAGCTAATGGATGGTCAGGTGAAACTACCATAAAAAATGGTTCACCCAATAAAAGCTCTGTATGAAGATCTGTAGATATGACAGGTTCATCCAGCATAAAGACCACATCAACATTTCCTTCTCTCAAACTTTGTTTCAAATTATCACTAGACAAGGGCCTAAATAAAAGACGAACGTGCGGATATCGTTCACGAAAAAGCCGGAGCAAGGCGGGTAACCGATATGTACAGAGCACTTCGTCTGCACCGATTATCACCGTACCAGTTAATTCTTCGCTCTGACTTGAAACATACCGAGCCTCCTCAACATCATTTAAAATTTTATTGGCATAGGGCAACAACTGGTGGCCTGCATCTGTTAATACAACACTCTTGCCCCAGCGATCCAATAGCTTAACGCCCAATTCTTCCTCTAAAGCCTTGATTTGCATGGTTACAGTAGACGGAACATAGTTCAATACTTCGGCAGTGCGGCTAAAACTGCATGTGGAAGCAAGCGTCCAAAATGTTTTAAGTTGGCGGATTTCCATTGACAACACCTCTTAAGTTCAAAAACATTGAATGTTACAATCAAAAACGTTTCGTTGATTTGATGGTAGCAGTGTCGTAGAGTAAAAATCAAGCTTCAATACCAAATCTTGTATAACAAAGGAGATTCGAATCATGAAAGATTACGAAATTTATTCACTAGGAGATGTCATACTGCAATCAGGTCAAAAGCTACCTCAAGCCTTTCTTGCCTATAAAACGTATGGTACTTTAAATTCTGCAAAGTCCAATGTAATTGTCTATCCTACCTGGTTTGCTGGCCAACATACCGATAATGAGTGGCTTATTGGCCCCGGTAAAGCACTCGATCCTGACAAATATTTCATCATTGTGCCTAATATGTTTGGAAATGGGTTATCTTCCTCCCCAAGCAATACACCAGCCCCTTTTGACAGAGCGAATTTTCCGCTCATAACGATTTATGACAATGTCCGACTACAACATCAGCTCGTAACAAAGAAATTTGGTATTTCTAAAATTGCTCTAGTCGTTGGCTGGTCACTGGGGGCGCTGCAAACCTTTCAATGGGGAACTAGTTATCCTGAGATGGTCGAGCGGATTGCACCATTTGGCGGAACAGCAAAAACTAGACCACATGCTCAAGTTGTTTTTGAGGGGCTTATTGCAGCATTGCAAGCAGACTCCAATTGGAAGGAAGGCTTCTATGATTATCAGCCTGTAGTAGGGCTTGCTGCGATGGGACGCGCCTATGCTCCTTGGGGGTTTTCTCAAGCTTATTATTTAGAGCAACTCTATGAGTCAGAGGGATATTCGACGTTAAATGCATATCTGAAAGACTATTGGGATCAAGTGTTTCTTTCTTTTGATGCCAACGATTTGATTGCTATGCTCCGTACTGGAATCACCGGAGATATTAGCGCTAACACCGAAGACTACAGAAATTTTGAACAGGCATTAAACAAAATCACTGCTCATGCTCTTGTTATGCCAGGATCGACTGATCTGTTCTTCCCTCCTGAGGATAATGCATATGAAGTGAAACATATGCCTAATGCTATATATCAGCTAATCGAATCCAAATGGGGACATTGCTTTGGAATCGGACAGAACGAACTTGATTCCCTTGTGATAGACAACTATCTGAAACAATTTTTGCAGTTGGGATGATTAACTTTACGTATTCTAATAACAGAGAAGTAGATAATGCCCTTCTCCATAATTTTTTCACTTACAATAATAAAGTAAAACTTTAATCAGTGTGGGGTTTGCTTCTTCCCCACTGATTATTAGTCTTCACCAATCGGACTTTTACTGGCAGTTCATCTCCCACCTATCTTCTTTGCTTTCGCCAAATTTTAAGGTAAGAATCTGGTACCTAACGCTTCGTTTACGGTACAAATAAATTACTGCCCTTTAATGTAAACATAGGCTATTCAACTAAAAAGATACACGATCAAACTTGCTAAAAAATCTCACTCTGTTTTACCATGGTTAAGCAATGATAAGGGAAAGTATCTCTTACTCTTACACCATCTTGACTATACCTTTATCTAAGGAGTGGTAAAATTGGCGCGTGTTTTATTTAGGCTGTTTTCCAAAAGATTGTTGCTGTTAAAACTAAAAGACAGATTTAATCTACAAAATGTGTAGGATAAATCTGTCTTTTCGGTTTGATATTTCGTGAATCGAAAATTTAACGAAAGCTCTAATTAGTTGAAGAAAAACATTCATTATTTTTAAAATATTTTACTTACTTCTATGTAAAATAACTATTTTCCTCGTGGCCAAATGAAATATGCAATAGATATGATAAAATCAATTCCCAGTACTAAAGACCATACTTTTAGTGTATCAAAAAGTATAGAGCTACGGTCCGCATCATTTACTAGGTATATCAATATTAATAAAAATCCTGCTCCGATGATATATGCAAATAAATGCTGAAAAGACCCTTTCAAAGAATTACGAGCATATGCGAAACCAGTCTTTTTTTCAGGTTTTGTTCCCTCTTTTTTAATGTAGTATAAGAACTTTTCATCAGCCCAACGAACGATACTCTTTCCAAAAGCAATCGACACACCTAAATAGATAGCAGCAATTGCGTGAGACTTAGTTGCATTTCCACCCTTTAATAGATCTATAGCAGTTACGATTAACAGAAACAAATCAATCACGGGTGTTAGAAGTAAAAAGAACGATCCCATTTTTTTAAAGTTATATACATAACGTAAAGTTAGACCGAGTATTATAACAATCCAAAAACCAATTTCTGCTGCAATAATTGACCAAGTAATAAAATTCAATTAACCACCCCACACTTTTACTTACAAAAAATCTAGTAGTATTAAAATTATATATTGTATATTAAGGAGAAATAATAAAAAATTCCAACTTTTATCAAATTAACCATATTAATTCAACGAAAACCTCTTTTGCTTCGCTAATTGAATAACAGTAAACCACTGAATCCGCTTAAAAAGCATCTGATAAATGGTGCTCTTTTCCTTTTCTTATTACTTCAATTGTGAAATAGTTAGATTTTTGACAAGTTGAAATAAGCATTTGCTCTACCCGATTTTCAAATGCCAAGTTTTTATGTAACTCAAGCCAACGATACCAGTAAAGGTAACTATCCAAATAATACGTACCAACGCCCTGAAATCGTTCCATCCATCCTTTCAAATGGCGATGGAAGTTATTAACGTGTTGTATATGGAATATCCCTTTTTTTACTCGTTGATTTTGATTAAGATTAACTGTTTCGTGTTTAAGATTTTTTGCTGCTGCAAATTTTTTATAATTGGTAGCGGTATCCGTGCATAACAAAGAAGAATGGGCTATATAATCCCCGAGGAGCTCATTTCGCGAGGAGAAGAGGTAGTGTTCTTTACGATAGAAGCTTTTCGGGAGCGTATTGAGAAGACAGGAGCGACTGTGCGCACGTTTGATGGCCAAAAATTTATTAAAGCCTTTATCTCAGGCGGAAGAACTCATTTGCTCGAAAGGGTCAATGGACTTTTACTTACTGCAGATATCGTCATCCCTAGCGTACTTGAACAGAATGGAGAACATTTTGATTACATCATCCACGATTCTATGCTTGGTTGTGGGCATTTACTTGCCAAAATCCTGAAGCTGCCGGCAATCAATTCGTGTACTTCTTTTGCGGAAACCAAACTATCATTCGATCAAACATTAGAACATCTTTCACAAAACGTCCTATTTATATATCCTTCTGTACGGTCTTAATTCAAGCCATTGATTTCTATAATCTATGTTTAAAGGCATTCGGGAATACTGAGCATGCCGTTGTCATGTCGATTGGGGAACAAACCCCACTTGATGCATTAGGAGAAATTCCTGAAAACCTCATAGTGAAAAATTATGTACCACAAACAGATTTGCTTCAATACACTAAATTATTTATCACACATGGCGGCATGAATAGCACCAATGAAGCTCTCTATAACGGGGTTCTGCTAATCGTTATCCCACTAAGTGAAGCTGCCAATTATGTGTTAAATACCCATTCCATCCATAAAGCTGTTGCAAGCATTAAAGAATGCTTCCAACAATCATTATGTTAATTCATTTAAGTAGTTTTTGTGTTCTGACGCTTCGCTTTCGCACAAAAAACACTTGTTGCTGACGCTTCGCTTTCGCACAAAAAACACTTGCTATTACATCACATCAACCTTTACGTAAAATCTAGTTCGTCTCATTCAAAAAACACAACGAATATCAAAACCCCTTTTAATTCTTCACTATAATTATCTATAGGAGTGATGCATGATGAACAACATGATTCAGGATATGATTGATTGGATTGAGGAGCATCTGTTTGAGGGGTTTTCCCTGATGAAACTAAGTGAAGCAATGGGCTATTCTTCTTATTACTGTTCCTTTAAATTTCATCAAATCACAGGCATAAGCATTAAACGCTATATGACCCTTAGAAAAACCTACCTTTCTTCAATCAGTCTTAGTGAAACAGATGAAAGGATCATTGAAATAGCGATTAAACATGGCTATTCATCGCAAGAAGCATTTTCCCGAGCTTTCAAGGAAATATTCGGCGTTCCCCCCAACGCCTTTCGTTTATGTCCTGAACCATTGCAATCTTATGTAAAGCTCACTATGAATGAAGCGAGGGGTTATTATATGGATATTTCAAAAAAATTAAGAATTGAAGATTTACAAAAACATGTGGATGAACATTTTGATTATGAAATATTACATATTTTAAATGGACAAATGATGTATGAAGAATTCAGCTCTCAACAATTAATGGGAAAAAGCGATTACGCACCATTTAATGAGGCGATGTGTGTACACGACACCGTTAAAACAATTTTTAGCGACTCCTTCAAACAGGTTCGAGCTGCAGGGCATCAAGTCTCACTTGAGCATTACGAAGACATTACAGTTGTCCCACTTGAAAAGACCTTATTTTCAAAAAAATATCAATGTATCGTTCTTTGGTTTGATGAAGATATGTTTTGTCAGATGAACTTAATAACCATGTTAGCGTATTTAGAACAAATAGCATTTAAAGGAACGATTTACTATCATGCGGTGAGAGAACAAACATATGATGTGCAAGAAACTGACATAACATTAGGTAGCTATTACAATCTATATGAAGCAGTGTTAATAGACCACTGTATGCCAGATGTAGAACTGATGCCTGTTATGTATCAAGGAATCAAATTATATTTAGAACTATTGAAAAGCGACAACGACATCACAAAATATATCCAAACACATCAATATCTACCTCACGATGAAATTGTACAAAACCTACTACACCTCTTCCCTCAATATGGTTTAGGGGATTCTCAATATTTAGAATTAATTAAAGCAACGCAAATTAAAGAATGAGCATGCTTACCCCTCTCCCCTTTAGAGTGGTGAAGAGTTGCAACCCAAACTCTTCATCGCTCATTTTTACACTATGAAAAAAAAGTCATCTACTTTGTAGTTATTTTCAAACAGCATCATTGACAATGCATTAGATTTTTTCAATCTGTAATAATGCATAAAATTTGTCAGGTAATACAAAGCCAAAGACTGGGGTGTACTGAATGAGGAATATAAAAGTTGTAGATTATAACCAACCACAATTGGAGCAGCGACTATCAAAAAGAGGAACGTTCTATTAGAGCGATCCTTCAAGATGAATTGGTGAATAGTTTTCATATTGGAAGCACGTCAGTTCCAGGTCTGAAAGCGAAGCCAATTATAGATATGTTACTAGTAGTCAATGATATTCATAAATTGGATTCACTTTCCAAGCGATTTCAAGAGATTGGATACGAAGTTAAGGGCGAATTCAGGATAACTGGAAGAAGATATTTCCGTAAAGGTGGCGATCGTCGTACACACCAAATCCACGCTTTTCAATATGACAACATGGAAGAAATAGAAAGACATTTAGCATTTAGAGATTATCTCCGAGAGCATCCCGAAGTTTGCAGGCAGTATGGAGAAATAAAGAGCCAACTTGCCAAGCAGTATCCAAATGATAGTGATGGGTATTGTAATGGGAAAGACGATTTTATTAAAAGTGTTGAAAAAGATGCTATTAAATGGCATTGGTCTGTCCGTTAATTTGAATCTTCATTTAGCGGCTAGAAAGCGATCCGGCTCGTTAGAGGAACGCTTTCTAATCTCCCTTTTTAATCTGCTTCCACTACTAATCTGTCATTTTTCTCATCACCCACTCAATCGGTCCTCTTTTATATTTTTTGCTCCATAAAACAGAAAAGAAAATACTTGCTACGAAAAATAATATTGTAAATACTAATGAAAATGCTAACGTTTGGTTTTCTAACCTATTGAATAACGCCAATATACCCACACCGATGAATACATGGCTTACATAATGCGTTAATGTTAATTGGCCTGTTTGAATAAGTGATTTTATCAACCATTGTCCAGCAAACCTTTCTACGATATAAACAGAAGCGACAATGACAAAGATCGAAGATGCGGAATTTGATAAGATATATAAAATATTTGGAGGAATTGGCCCTGTTTGAAACAAAAATTCAGCACTTTTTACATCTAACACCGATAGCGATAGTCGCATTAATAGTTTTGAAAGTACCTCTATTGTTATTAGTAGAATTATAGAAATAAACAACATTTTGTTTCTTACAGCTTTCTTCATTAAATCAAGTCTGCCAAGGATCATTCCAAGCAAAAAGAAACAGAGCCAAGGGAATAATGGGTGATATCCATTAAACAAGAGATTTCTTAGAAAACCTTCGATCGTCCAAAAATCAAGATATTCCATAAACGGTTGTTCTGGATGCCATCCCTTCAAATAATTCATTGTCCCTTGTAAGGCTTGCGAGGTGATTAAAAAAAGACTAGATAGGATGACCATGATTTTTGTAGAAGCTACGATAAGGAAGGATGCCATCAACATATAAACACCATAATAATGGAGAATATCTCCAGTCCAATCAGCAACATATAAAAGTAAACCTAGAATAAAGAGAAAAGCGGAACGTTTCCATAATTTCATCCTATTCTCTTTAATAGTAGAAAGCTCAACGCTAATTCTAGCTTTTCTTGTCATCAAGGCAACTCCGATACCAGCCAACGTAACAAAAGTGGCAGACGTTCTTCCATCGAAAAGTCCAGTAAACCATAAAAGCCAATCTGGCCCTCTCCCTGCCGCTCCCATAATGATTTTAAAATTGACGATAAGCATCCCAAACATAGCCAAGGCTCGAGCGAAGTCTAGCCCCTCAATCCGTTTAGATTGTAACGGTTCTGTCATAACTGTTCCTCCTTCTGTTAATACACCATCACTCTAAACTATAGGGTTGACCTAATGTCAAACCAACTTTTGTTTGTCCACCACTCAATTCATTTCCCCAAAAAATACGTTAGGTTTATCGCATGGAATTAATCTTTCTTTCATTCTCATTGATAACTGTAAGAGGTTTTATCTTAGGTTTATTGGTTGACATTAGGCTAGCCCTAGAGTTTATATTTATTTAGAGAAGAGGGATATTATGGATGAAACAATTACAATAAATCAATTGGCTAAAATATTTGGTATCAGTCATCATCAAATACGATATTACGAAGAAAAAGGGCTCTTATTCCCATCCTACACGGATAATAATAGATATCGAAAATATTCGCTGAAGGAAATTTATCAACTTGCTCAAATATTAATGTTGAGAAACTTAAATCTTTCAATCGCACAAATTAAAGAGGTTTTAACTTCGTATGAAAAAAGTGATTATTTGAAGTTATTAAAAGAAAAATCAATAGAAGTTTCCGATGAAATAAACAAACTACAAAAAATAAAAAAGGTAATTGATCACCATTATGTAAATATTACAAACCAAAAAGTAAATTCAACAAAATACTTAAACAATAAACATTTAGAAAAAATAATCACTTTAAAAACAAATGAAACTTTATCAGCCAAGGATATGTTTAAATTTCAATTATCAAAACAATTTTTTTATAATGATATTATTTATGTTTTTGAAGAAGAGGAATACCATATATGTACAGAAACAGAACGGAAAGCTGATTTCATCATGAATGAAGGTAAATATAGTTCAATATTTATTGTAGGTGAAACAGATGATGAAATTGAGGAACAAATAGCATCCATTATCGACAAAAATAGTACCCCTATCTATATAATGGAGCTCTCAAGTGGCATTTTTACTAATAGTAATATTCTTGAGTTAGAAGTTCTGATTCCCGAAAAAGATGAAGGTAAAATTTATTAGAATAGTAACTACACGCTAGAAAATGTTATATCTGTTCATCCGGAGCCAAGGATTTCGAAAGCTGTTATTGCAGTAGACAAGGAATTTTGCTCGTACTAAACAACTTTACGGGCTCCATCATTCATAATGATAACGGCTCACATATTGAACACAATCGTTCAACATGTGAGCCGTTTTTTATACTGAATTATACATTCATATCTGTAATAGCAGGAATATTTATCTCTTTCACACATGAAACTGGTGATAAATTAATCACACATTGGACAATGGCTACAATATCTTGTACAGGAATACGTGTACCTTCGTACAATTTAATTGCTTTTTCAGCCCCTTCTTCAAAAGGTACTTCAGCAGCCAGTTCTCCTGGATTAATACACGTTACAGCGATCTTATCTTTTCTCACATGCTCGCGTAAAGCATTTGTAATACCTCGCAAGCCAAATTTAGATGTCACAAACGAAACTTGCGCATTATTCGTATGATCTAAACCTGCTGTCGATCCTATTAAAATTATTTTTCCACTTTCGGCCTGTCTTAAATTAGGTAATAGCGCCTGAATATATGTAATCGTGGAAGTTAAATTAATATTAATTAAGTTTGCAATATCCCCAATCTCATCATTATCAAACGTATAGTCATCTTCAAAACCACGCTTTTCCCATACTCCAACATTATAAATACAAACATCAATAGCAACGCCTTGCAAACTTTCCTTTAAAGCAGGAATATGTTGTTGACTAGATAAATCAATAGGGAGCCATTTCCGATTTACCCCATCATTTATATCTAAACTACTTGGTCGTGTTCGAGAAACCATCCATACTGTATCCCCTTTTGTTGGTAACCCCTTTACAAATGCATCACCTAATCCTTGGCTCGCTCCAAATATAATAAAGTTCTTACTCATCCAATCACCCTTTCTATATAACTACAACGTAAGTATAGTTAATACAAAAACTAGTAACAACTAATGTGATTTATGGAAATATTAAGGTATCAAAAAATCGTTTATTTTAACATACAAAAAAAGAATCCATTTTGACAATAATCAATCAAAATAGATTCCTTCAATACAATAAAAGAAACGATGAACAAATCCATTTTTGTTATTCAAAATCATTTACCCCTAGAGACCTTCTAGCAATAAATACAGATTTCACTAGGATTAATCATTTTTAGGGATGAACCAATAGTTATCTTGATTATTTTCATCCATGTATTTTTTAAACTCTGGAGAATTATAGGCGTCTTTTACAGCTTTTGCCCAATCGGTATCTTTATTTTTTTCATCCACTACTGCCACTAACTCGTAATTTTTCACAACATCTTCTTGCAATAATGCAATTTTTGCATCAATTCCTGAAGAATACACGATACTTCCTGGGATTACACCATAGTCCAAGTCTTCTAATGTACGTGGGATTTGAGCCGATTCCATTTCTTTAATTTCTAACTCATATTTATTTTCAACGATATCCTCTGCTGTTGCTTGAATTGGATCTACACCGTCTTTAATTTTAATCCAACCTGCTTTTTGTAAAATTGCATATGCACGTGCTGCATTTGATGGATCTTGAGGAATACCAATTACGTCGCCTTTTTTAACCTCATCTACTGATTTCTTTATACCAGGGAATAAAGCAGCTGGAACTGTTGGCACAGCTGTTACAGCAACAAGAGTTGAGCCACTTTCCTTATTGAAATTGTTCATGTAAGCTGTATGTTGGTCCACGTTTAAATCAATACCACCATCCGCTAAAGCAACATCCGCTTGTCGTAAATCTGTAAATTCCGTGTCTTCCACTTTATATCCTTCATCTTCAAGAATCGGCTTTACGGCTTTTAAAAATAATTCACTATAAGGTCCTGGTGAAGTACCAACTTTAATTGTTTTCTTCTCATCTGATGAGCTTGAGTCAGAATCTGAATTCCCGCAGGCTACTAAAAAAATAGCAAGCGATACTATAAGAAATGCTGAAATATATTTTTTCATAAACGTAAGACCCCTTTTTTATTGATGTCTAATTTTTTTCGCTAAATAACTGCCTAGCGTTTGGATAAGTTGCACAATAATAATTAGAATAACGACAGTTAAAATAATGACAAATGTATTAAAGCGTTGATAACCGTGTGATATGGCTAAATTACCTATTCCACCGCCCCCAACTGTACCAGCCATCGCCGTTGCTCCAATCAATCCAATTGTTGCGGTTGTTAACGTTAATATAATAGAAGCAAGTGCCTCAGGAATTAAAAAATGTCGTACAATTTGTAAAGGCTTCGCGCCGAAAGATTTTGCTAATTCGATAATTCCAGGATTCACTTCTAATAGAGATGTTTCCACTAATCGTGCAATAAATGGAGCAATGTAAATAATAAGCGGAACGATCGCTGCCTCCGTACCATATGTTTTTCCGACGATTAAACGTGTGAACGGAACGATCGCTACGAGCAAAATAATAAACGGTAACGAACGAATAATATTAATGATTGAATTTAAAATGAAATAAACAATTTTATTTTCTTTAATACCATTTGGCCTTGTGAGTACTAAAAACAGTGCAAGTGGTAGCCCTAATAACGTTCCAATTAATAACGAAACAGAAACCATATAAACAGTTTCGGTCATAGCCTGCCAAATTATATCCGGGGAAATCCGATTCATATTTTCACATCCTCTACAATGACATTAAACTCTTTAATAAATGCTTTAATTTCTTGAATGATTGACTCATTTGCAGAAAATGCGATAGTAAAGATGCCTAAAGTAGTTCCCTCTAGTTCTGTAACATTGGCAAAGACAATATTGCTTTCTACATGATTGAAACGTTTATTTAGTTGATATAATAACGAGCTAGCCGTATTTTCTCCTAAAAACTTTAACCGTAATAAAGTATACGACTGTTGATTTTTTTGATAAAAGTCCAATAAGTCTTTTGGAATTTTATTAGGAATAACCGTTTCTACAAAATCTTTAGTAGTTTGTTCTTTCGGTTGACCGAATACTTGAATAACATTTCCTGATTCTATTAATTGACCATTTTCGATCACAGCTACTTTATTACAAAGGTCACGAATCACTTCCATCTCATGTGTAATTAATAAAATCGTTATATTAAACTGTTCATTGACTCGTTTTAACAATTTTAAAATTGATTTTGTCGTTTTAGGATCGAGTGCAGAAGTTGCCTCATCGCATAATAAAATTTCAGGATTTGTAACCAGCGCACGCGCTATCCCAACACGTTGCTTCTGACCTCCAGAAAGCTGGTTCGGATAGTTTTTATCTTTATCTTCTAACCCTACAAAGGAAAGCATTTCTTTCACTTTTCTTTCAATTGCTTCTTTACTTTCATTACGGAGTTTTAATGGCAAAGCGACATTGTCAAAAACATTTTTAGACTCAAGTAAATTAAAATGTTGAAAAATCATACTAATTTTTTTCTTATTTAAAATTTTCTCATTTGGACTTAATATTTGAATATCCTTTCCGTCTACGATGATTTGTCCAGAAGTCGGATTTTCTAAGCCATTTACCATCCGAATTAATGTACTTTTACCCGCTCCACTATAGCCAATAATTCCATATATATCACCTTTTTGAACTTCTAGAGAAACATCATTTAAAGCGACTACTTTCTTTTTCTTTTGATAAAATTCTTTTACGATATGTTTAAAGACAATCATGGTATTCATTCCTCCAGATTAATTTGCCACTAAACAGAGAATATGCGCTCCATTCTATTGATTTTCATTTTTAATCAATCAAGAAATGATTAGCTATTTTCAAGAATATTTCCCCTGTATTGAGTAGTGCTCGTTCATCAAAATCAAATTTTGGATGATGGTGAGGATATTGTGTATTTGGTTCCTCATTATGAGCGCCTACATAAAAGAAATTTCCGGGTTTTTCTTGTAAATAGTAAGCAAAGTCTTCCGCTCCTAACACCGGTTCTTTTTGAATAAAAGCACTATCTCCAAACTGTTCTTTAATGAATTGCTCCACAATTTTAGCTTCTTCCACCGGATTAACTAGTACTGGGTAACCATGTAAGTAATCTAATTCAAAATCTATATAATTTGTAATCTTTAACCCTTCTAGAATTGCTCGGATTTCCTTTTCTATCTGAGCACGAACATCTTTATTTAATGCACGAACGGTTCCTTCTAAAACAGCTGAATCTGCAATTACATTGAAGGCATTTCCAGCATGTATACTTCCTACTGTGACAACGGCAGCTTCTGTTGGGTTAATACGACGACTAACGATTTGTTGTAGGTGTTGAACTAGTTGTGTTGCGGCAATAATGGAGTCTTTCGTTTCATGAGGTCGAGCTCCATGCCCGCCTTTACCGAAAATTTGAATCGTAAAAGCATCAACTGAGGCCATTGTTGCACCTGAAGCAGTTGACAGCTTGCCAACTGGAAGGTCTGTCGCCAAATGTGCACCAAATACATAATCCACTCCATCTAAAACCCCTTCTTCAATCATAAACTTCGCCCCACCTGGTGGTTTTTCTTCTGCTGGTTGGAAAATAAATTTAGCTGTTCCATGAATACTGTCCCTATGTTTTTGAAGAACTTTTGCCACCGCGAGTAAAGCAGCCGTATGTCCATCGTGACCACAGGCATGCATAACGCCAGGCACTGTGGATTTATATGTAACTTCTTTTTGATCCTCGATAGGTAATGCATCAAAATCTGCGCGAAATGCAATCGTTTTTCCATATTCACTTCCTTGAACAATTCCAACTACACCTTTATCACCAACATTTTCTTGCACAGAGATTCCATAGCTTTTTAATGTATCCGCGATAAAGCGGGATGTTTTTTCTTCTTGAAAAGAAAGCTCTGGGTTTTGATGTAAATAACGACGATTTTCTACTATTTCTTCAAATAAGCGGCTCAACTCTTTTGATAGTATTTCAATAGTCAATTCTTAACCCTCCTCGTATTGATTAATCATTCGATATATTCGAACAATTAATACGATTTTAAACATATAAAACCAATAAGTCAACTATGTTTTATTTAATTGTCATCCATTCCAAAATAAAACAACCATCCACCTCGATTGAATCTCGAGACCAGATGGCTGCAAAAGTCTGTCTATTTGATAGGGATAAGTTTTCATTAATTAGGCTGTTACCGGCAAAAAAAGATTGTAAAACTATTATCTAATCGTTTTTTTCACTTTCCCGAATATGAAAACACTGCTTATTATGCCAAGCATACCAAATAACAAAACCCATATATTCTTAAAAAGAAGTCCATAGATGGTCATTACACTACCAATAATTCCACTTGAAAAAGCACTGGATACCATAGAACTTTTTGTTGGTTTAGGGAATTGAATAGAGGTTCCTAAATTTTTATTTCCCCATTTACAAGCTGCATCCATAATATTTTGTAGTTTGTCTAACATTCTTTGTATCCTCCTATTTTTAAAATACGATAAAAGAAAAAAATGCATTGGACATTGCACCTAGATAGGCCAACATTGAAAATGA
Source organism: Lysinibacillus sp. G1-3 (assembly GCF_056322905.1). NCBI lineage: Bacteria > Bacillati > Bacillota > Bacilli > Caryophanales > Bacillaceae > Lysinibacillus > Lysinibacillus sp. G1-3. The sequence goes on along the minus strand of NZ_JBWHYQ010000009.1, from coordinate 70,143 downwards.
TAAACAAACCATTCCTGCAATCTTTTTCGCCTTCTGTTCTCTATTCTTCTTGGACATTAAAACTAACCCTAAGATTAGTAGGAAGCTTGCAAAAATTATATTCATTGCGATAAAGAAAGGTGCTGTTTCTTTTAGAAAGTCTATAATACGCCAAAATAAATCCATTGATATCTCCTCCTATATTTTTTGCAATAGAGCCTTTACTCAAAAATGCTTGCTACCAACTGCTTCGTCATAAATTGAAATGCAGCTAAATGATCACAGTTCTTTGAAATTCCTTCTTTACTTGCAATGCTTGAAAGAAGAACGGTGAAGGTAGAAAAGGCTAAATTTTCAGGAACCTTTAGTTTAAGATTTGCTCGTTTGATTGCTGTACGAAAAAGTTCACTACTATCAAATATTAGTTTTTCTTTCATTTCCTCCGAAAGTTTACTATAAAACGAAGTGAAATCAGTCGTTTTCACGTCATAAAGAAATGGTTTGCTTTCGTATTCATAGTAAAGCTGGATTATGGCAGTTTCAAAGCCGGACTTTTCGGGGCATTGTTCAATTCGCTCAATGAAATTTTCATAAATAGTATCTTGAATGTCATACATAACTTCAAAAAAAAGTTCTTCCTTACTTGAATATAAATTATAAAAAGTACCTGTTGATATTTCTGCTTTCTTACACAAAGCGCCAATGCTTGTTTCTTTATAACCCGGAGAAATCCAAAATGCCATGCACTCATCTTTCAATTTACTTTTAATCAGACTTTTATCTTCCTCTGAAAAAACTTTTTTCCCCCTTGCCATAGATGATCTCCTTCTTTCGTGAATATTATTTATGAATATTCATAAAATATATTCATATGATAGCATCGAAACCAAATTTTAACAAGGTATTAAATTACAAATTATTTCAGACCGTCACCATTGCTTGTAATTTCATTAGATATAAAAAGCCAACATTTTGAATAATGTACCTTCAAAACGTTGGCTTTTCTTTCATTTTTTTAATTTCCCCCACATATTCACAAGCTTTTGTCACGGTAAATGCTAAGGAAAATACTTCCTCCATTCCTTTCCATATAACTCAAGCTTTTTCTCTTGCCCGCTGCGTATCTCTTATATTCTTTTGAACTGTTATAGCTGCAAATAAACTAAGAACAAATGCCATCCCAAAAAATCCTTTTTCGCTTAAAACAACACTTCCTGCATTGTATAAACCGATGGCCATTAATGAAATAGATACAATCAGGGCGAACCAGCTAAGACCATAATAAATAGTAGTAACTGGTATTCCCTCATCTTTATCTCTAACTGCTTTTTGTAAAGATATCGCAGAATAAAGTCCGAATACTAATACTGCAAAGTAAAATCCTTTTTCGTTCAATTGCATAGTTGCGTTAAACAAACCTATTAGATAAGACGCAACGCCTACTAATAGCGCTGCCCACGAAGCCCCTTTGAAGGCCTGAGTCGGTTCTCCCTCTTTCCGTTCTTCTTTTATTTTTAAATCATTTCGTTTTTCTTTATCTACAAAAACTTCATTATCATCATTCAATTTTCCGCCTCCATATTTTAGTCTAATAAAAATGGAGCACCAGGGACATTGTAGTGCACCCAGTACATAGAGCTGCATAAAGAACCTGCCATTAAATTGAAGAAGAAAAAACGATCTTCGTAATTAAAGTATATGCTCATTGGCATGAAGAAGATAACTACACAATCTTTAGGTTTTCTCGCTTTATTATGCCGCCACATAACTGTATCCGATATCGGCTTGTACTTAGGCCTGCAAAAGGTATTAGTGTACATCTTAAATAAGTTGAACTAGCTCTTGATTTAATACAACTTTATGAAACATCCAACAATCAGAGTATTCCGTACCAATTTCATGATCATGCAAGCAAACCCTGTTCATTCCATCACAGCCGTCAAGACCACAACAACGATTTAATCTACTGCTGTCTGAATGGTGGTTTGAATTGATTAAATCTTTGATGTTTATAATGATAGATCCTTTTAATATTTCATAAGCTGTTTCCTCTTGAATTAAATAGAAGCCTCTAGGAATATAATCTTGGCCATCGTTTTCATTAATCAAATTCAGGTCTTTTAATTCCGTTAATGGCTCAGAAATTTCTAAATTACATACTTTACAAATTAGTTTCAACTTGCCGTTTCCTCCTTTTATATGAATATGTGTTCCAGTCAATGCTAGAAATACCCGTTAGCCAACCATATAGCGCAAAACAAGCGCTACACAACAGACAAGTTACCCTCTTTCATGAGAGAATGACTAAACGAAATAACTCATTCCTAAACAGAATATTGTAAAGAAATTACTGTATTTTTATTTTGAATGCATCCGTTTGAAACCATAATATTTCTCATTGGAATGTTATCAACTTGAGTCATGCCTAAATAAGACGTTGCTTTAAATTCATTCTTCAATCTGCATAATCCTATGGAATGTAAGTCCCTTCCCAATCCTGACCCGAGAAATTCTGGATGTATACCTATCCAAAAAATACGTCCTTCATTATCTGTATTTGGTTCTAATGAGGAAAAACTACACCAACAGGTTCATTGTTAACTTTATACACTGTAAATATTTCCTTTACTTGCGATGGGAGTTCGGTGCTCATTCCAGTTAAAAACTTTTCTGCATCAACAATACTTGTACCCATCACTTCAGATAAAAAAGCGATAGAGTTATTGTCAGAATATGACCATACTTCAAATTCTGGTAATGAAACATTTAATGGTGTCATTAAAGATCTCTTATACACAACCCTTTCACCAACAATCTCCATTCTTGACCTAGTACAATGTAAGTTATCTAAAAGAATTTTAGGACACTCTAACTTAACTTGTTTCAAACTACTACTTTGTATTTTATCTAAAAGTTCATTTATTAGCACATCTATTTCAGAAGCAAGATGAAGTCTATTCTCTAAAATTTCTAAAATAATTACAGTATCACTTTTTAGATTATGTACGCCAACTCTTTGTAAATATTGAAGCAGTTGATCCAAGAATTTTCACCTCTTTTTTATGTTCTTCCACTATTCTACACTGTTAGTGAAAAAAGCGATTGCTCTAATTGAACAATCGCACTTGATAGTGTAATAACGAATTAGATATACTTTTCCATACTACAAGCTGATCATAGCATTGTTCCAAATACAACCACTGTATATAAATATTTATTAATCATTAGCCATCTTCCTTCCCAAAGTTTAATCTACTTTCTTAGATGATTTGACTCTCTTTGAGTTCCATCTCCAAAATAAGATTAACGAAATGGCTATTATTAAAATCACAAGTTCAAAATCTAAATCCTTATCATGCTTGAACAACATTTTATAGCCTAAATTAACCTCTTTTTTCGGTTTTAGACCTTCCCCAAGTAAATGTTCATAATCATTATTTGATTCTACTAAAACAACTGGACTACAAGGACTATTAAAGTAGTTCCCTTTTTCTTCGTTCAAATAAATAATGTAGTTTTTCCCCTTTTCAAAGTTATAAGCCCATGTAAAATCAGCTTCAAAAATTAATTGGGAATTCACTTCTGTTTTCCAACTTTTCTCAATATCGATCGAGACATACTTTTTTGTCTCTATTAGTCCTGTGAATCCTTCTCGTACACTATCATTTTTCACATCTAAAACCGTCCCAACGATTGCAGTATCAAAATGGTTAATAGCTGGTCCTTCTAATTCAACACAACTCAAAGCATGGCTTTGAATTGGAATAATTGTAGTTAGTGATATAGACATCATTATTATCAATAGTATTAATCTCATATTCCCTCCACGTAGTTAAATTTAACCAATTAGACGTCTTTGTTTGACTTTACGTTTCAAGAGGTATTACCACAAATATGGAAATATTAAAAAGATGTTCAAAAAGGAGAGCCTTTTTGAACATCTTTACTTTACTTCAATGGAATATTCACTTCAATATTATTTCCAATAGGATTGAAGAAATAGTTTATATACATTTTGGCTTTGCCATCATAATCTTCAAATTTCTCCGTCCCATAAAGGTACTCATCATCATCTGAGAACGTGCTACCTTTATATTCTAACGTCGTGCCATCTCCTTTTACAGCACTATTTACAAACGAATGTGCCCTTCTATCATCCCATATCTTTGCGGCAAATGATACACCTTCTTGCGTTACAGAAATATCCCAATCCAAATAATCGGGCTTCGTGAGTACTTCTTTTGTGCCAAAATCAACTTCGATAAAATCCTTGCCCTTTGGAACGGCATGAACAGCTCCAATTAATAGTTTGAGTGAATCTGAATCATGGAAATAATTACTTTGTAAATTTAGCGTGAATTTGCCGTCGGGACTATTTCCGCCTAATGACAAGCCATTTTTAACTTTTTCTTCTCTTCGCTCCCCATCTTCCGTCTCGACCACAATATTCTCAAGCGATAAAATTTGCATCGTATTCGCTTCATCTAATTCAATATCGAGTGCCATTCTTAATGGTGAACTGCGAATTTCTGTAATCGTAAATTTCTGACCATTGACATTTACTGTACGATTTGCGGTAATAGTTTTCTCTTTAGCGATTTCATTTTGTAGCGAAAACGGTACCGATATTTCTATGTTCCCCTTATCTTTTTCATAAAAATGAAAAACCGCTTTAAAATCCTTTGAAGCATAAGCGAAAGGCTCTGAAAAACTATAATCTACCGAAGAAGAAATGCGTGTTTGATGTGATTGATGGCTTGTAAATGAACCTCCGCCTTTAATTTCTTCATCCCCTTGGTACAATTGAACTCCCTCCAAGTGTAATTCCGACATATCAAATGAGGCATCGGCGTCATAGTAAAGTACTAATCCCGTATTATCTGCAATCACACCTTGCAATGTAAGCGATAGACCATTTTTAGACTGCGTCTCATTGATTTCTTCATAATAGTCATTGTCCACAATATCTTTTATCCCTTTATCTCTAACAACCGCAGATACAATTACTTGAAAGCCAGGTATTTTTGCAACATGGCTAGCAATCGTTGGAGAAACACGAATTGAAAATAAAAGGCTTAGGCACAGCAAAAAGGCTATTGCAACCGAAGAAATGCGCTTCTTTGTTCTTTTTTCTCGTTGAACTTTACGAAACATATCCATCCGTACTTGTTGAAGTTTCTCCTTTGGAACGTCAATCGGTAGTTTACTCATAGCCAGTCCTCCTTTTCTCCAGCGAAGTTTCTAAGCTTCTTTAGTATGTAATGAAGCTTAGACTTTACAGTCCCCTCCGGAATTTGATTGAGCTCAGCAATTTCTTTGTTTTTTAGTTGCTGAAAATATTTCATATAGACGAGTTGCTGCTCCGACAAAGATAAATGTTCCAATAACCGCTCCATATCAGAGTAGATAACCCATTCAACTTGGTGATGCTCCTTAATTGAAACGGTTGGTTGGCGTTTTCGCAAATGGTCTTTACAACAATTGATTAAGACGCGCACGAGCCATGTTCTGGCATATTCGTGCTGTTTAACGGTATGCATTTTTCTCAGTGCCTTATAAACTAGGTCCTGCATCACGTCTAAAGCGTCTTGCTCATTTTTCAGATATGTAAAAGCCAGGCGATATAAAATTTCTTCATCCATTTCAATAAGTGAAAGTATCGCTTGATGATCCCCACGAATAGCACGCTACACGATTTCACATTCCATCCTTTTCGCCTCCTTCCTCCATTAGACGGAGAGATGTTTCATTTCGTTCAAAATTTTGAAATTTTTTGTAACCTTCTATGAATTTACCTTTAATTTTTGCGTCAAAGATGTTCCCTTTGAAGACATAAGTTTTTAATTCCTTAACTAACTTACTCCGTTAGCTTAATAAGAAAAGTTGCTTTTAACTTTCCCTTGTGACTAATTTCATTATCGGTATACTGTCATTAGTATTTCACAAATATCCACCGAAGGAACACAAAACGGCAGATATGAATCATAGAATTCATACCTGCCAAAGCTGCTTACTCTTATTTATTAAAATGAATGTTGTTATATATTTGCTATTTGCTCGATATAAAGTGAGTAATCTGCATCTAGTTTTTCTTTATTTTCAATAATAATTTTACCTTCATATAATGATTCACCTGTACGTAAATCGCCGATAAGGAACAAATGACCATCCGAAACACGATCGAGTAAATATAGCTTACCATCTGTAATCTGTATAGAAGGTTTTTCTTTAGCATTAGCAATGCTAGGATATTTAAAGCTGAAAGGTTCTTCCCACTGATTCTTCTCTATATTATAACGGTTCAGTACTAACCCATTGGTTGAACGAACAGGAATAAATATATATGTTCCTTGTAGAATGATCGAGTGCTTATATGGTTTTAATTCGGCCGGAATTGTCCACTCCTTCTCTTTATTATTCAGATAGTTATACAGATACATTGGGCTAGAGATAGTTTTACGCTCACCATCTTCTAAATATTTGTATTTTTCAACCATATATAAGATATAATTTTCATTTTGTACTTTATTATATTCATTAAATATATAGATGCTGGCCCTGCTTTTCTCTTCTGACTCCATTTTTGCAATAATTGAGTCTTGTTCTAATTCCTTTTTGTTTTCATCAACTGTATATAAGTGCAGCTCTTCCTCATTATTGAGATTGCTTGTTGCTAATATTTTTATTTTTCCATTTTCTACATAGACATCACTCTCATTAATCCAGTCATATCTTATTTGGTCTGGCATATTGATTTCAAATGAAGAACTTTCATTTTTATGTTTATCAAGTATATCGATTTGCAGAGTGAAAGAATCTCGACCCTCTTTATTTGAAAAAATCGTGTAAATTAAACGGTCTTCATCTTCAAAATACTGACCAGGATTTGCTTCTTTTCCACGCATAAACTTACGGTGTTCTTGAATATATTTTTGAAACATCCCAGGGTAATATCGTCCCTTCAACTCTCCAATAAAAGACCCACTCTGATTACTCGTACCATCCTTTGATATATCCAACCTACTATAAATATCACGACTTTGATAAATTGCATGAATGATAAGATTATCTATTTCTCCCTTATTTCCGTTAGTAGTTTCAATTTTTAGAGAAACATTATTTTCCATTACCTGTTGAATATAGTAAGAACCGATTGTCGTCACTATGATTAAACTAATCAATATCGTTTTCCAATATTTTTTCATTGTCATCCCCCCTTAAACCCTGATTTTACATTTTAGCAAATGATTTGCGATCCAAATGGCACTGACTAATACGATAATGCCCATTACCAGTTCCATTAAGAAGACTTCTAGTGAGTAAAAATAGCCATTTAATAACCTATTTACTAATAGTGGCGCAATAAATACTCCGAACGATAGCATTCCATAAACGATTGCGATAAAAATGCCTTTTAAACCGTAGCTTCGTTCAATTAAAATGGCCGTGAAGAGAACTGCTACAAACATTAGCCCGACTCCATAAATCAGGATAAATTCCGTTAAGGTATTCGGATAAAGCCTTTCTAAACTATATCCATCATTAAATGAAAAATGCGATTGTAAATCTGTTGGTATAATACTATTAACAATTTGCATTTCGATTGAGATTAATACTATTTGCAAGGCAACTAAACCAAGTACTAAAAGCATAATTGTCGTTAATTTTGAGAAATAAATAGTAATTCTTTCAGTTGGCAACATTAATAATCTATAAATAAATGTATTTTTTCCAAACCAGTCCCGATACCAAATAAAGAAAACATAAATCATCAATATGGCTATGCTAAAAAAGATTGGTAGCAGAAACCATTCAGAACCAACGAACTGATTAAAAGAAAATAACCCGTATTCTTCAGTATATTGGCTCATTGATAATTGATTTTTATACATCACTTGATCCACGTCATTCATATATCCTTTTGACACGACAACAGCCCCAATGAATTGACTTACTATGATCAATCCTATTAAAGTTAGGTATAGTTTGAAAAATCGATTTACTTCGAAATTAAGAAGTTTTAAATAGTTTTTCATCCACGATACACCTCTCTCATGACATCAACGACTGATTTCCCTTCCTTTTCACGCACTTCCTCTACGCTAAATTCCTTTAATACTTCACCGTTATCAATAAGCACTGCTCTATCAATCAAGTGTTCTATATCACTAATTTCATGGGTTGTAATAATCACACCACGATCTTCAATTAAATGGCTTGTAAACACTTCGGCAATCTGCTCCCTAGAAAAAATATCAATACCAGAGAATGGTTCATCCATCAGTAAGTAATCCACATTCAGTGCTAAACCTAATATCATATTGACTTTAGCCATATTCCCCTTTGATAAATTGGCAATCCGTTCAGTAGGATCTAGCTTAAAAAATTGCAGCAACTCTTCTGCCCTTTTTGGATCCCAGTTTTTATAAAAATCGGCCATGAACGCAAAGGCATCACAAATCTTCATTTGCGGCAACATCGTAATCGTATCTGGAATAAAGGTAACTTTTTCAAAGCTTTCTTTTCGGATTTTTTCCCCATCGATCAAAATTTCACCGCTATTAATCGGAGTGAGCGCCATAATAGCTTTCATGATCGTCGTCTTCCCTACTCCGTTAATACCGATTAAACAAGTAATTTCACCTTTTTCAGCAGTAAAAGAAAGACCTTTTAATACCCGTTTCCTGCCGTATTTTTTCTCGACATTTTTTACTTCGATCATTTCGATTCCTCCGCTTCTCCGCTTTCAGCATCATGCTTTTTCTTAACTAGCTCCAATACTTCGGATAACGGCACATCAATGGATTTAATAGAACCTAAAAATAAGTCAACCGCTTCGATAATCAATTCCTCACGGACACTTTTAAGGACCGCTTCATCTTTAGTAATACAGCTCGGCATATTCCCCTCAGTAAAAATCAATCCTTGTTCCCCCATTTCCTTATAAGCTCGTTGTGCAGTATTTGGGTTAATCTTCAGCTGGTTGGCTAGCTCTCTTCTTGATGGAATCTCCTGGCCAGGTTCAAAATACCCTTTGGCGATTTGCTCTTTAAAATGCCGGATAACCTGGACGTACACTGGATCCCGATTATTAAACTTTACAGTCAATTAACTCAACTCCTAGAAAATTATATTTTCGTGTATTAAGCACTTAATACAGATTGAGCATAATGGTGGGCTAAGTACTTTTAAAGAACTACCCAAAATATTATATAGCCATTACCCCGCTAATCGATCTTGATGTATTAACAGCTTAATACACCACCCTCAAAAAAATGTAAAAGTGTATTAAGCTCGCAATACACCTTTCGTAATGTATTATATGCTTAATACACATTTCATGTCAATCAATTCCATGGAAATATATCTCAACGTTTATAAAGACAACCAGTGTTAAGCTAGCCTTCTCCGTTAGTGAAAAAGCGATTGCTCTTCTAGAGAATTTCAAAGTTCTGATACGCTTACTTTAAAGTCAGGAATATTTGAGAATTGTCCCTTTAAACCAATTTATAAATGTATTTTCATATAATATTAATTTAAGTGTATACATTTAGAAACGCTCATTCGTTGTATAAGTAGAAGGAGGAGAAACATGAAAAAAGAAGACGTACTAGCCTCCTATCTTATTAATTTAGGAGAGGAAGTGTTCCGCCTATTACTAGCGAAAGGAGCCAAGAAAGAGGATGCGGAAGATATCATACAAAATACCTTTTATAAAGTTTATCTATTGTTGGACGACTTAACAGAACGGAATTTACGTCCGTGGTTTTTTAGAGTATCACTTAATGAATATATTGATTTGAAAAGGAAAAAAGAGCAACAGAACATTTACTTAAGCGAGGATATCTATTCAAAACTTCAACATATGGACTGCGAAATAAATACGATTTTAAATAATGATGAGATTTTCTATTTATTAAAAGACGTCAAAACAGAATATAAGGAAATTTTCTTTTTAAAGTATTACTATGAATTTTCTTATGAAGAAATTGCAACTATTTTGGACATTCAAGTAGACAGCGTAAAGCAAAAATTATATCGTGCACGTAAATCTATTCACTCAAAAATAGGAGGAAAACGTTAATGGATATTTCGATCAAAACTGCTTTAAAAAAAGCTAAACGAAAACAACTACTAAAAATCATCATTTCTTCAATTATTGTCGTACTAATTCTAATACCAATCTTCTATAAAATAGGCAACTATTTTGCAGCCAAAGGTTCTACCCGACTTCACGATTCGCTTTTCTTACATAATGCAATTGCCGAGCCGAATATTCAAATCGATTCTCAAGTAACAGCTAATTCATCCATGTTTGGTGGTAATATTATTTCGAATCGTTCAAAAAATATTAATGGCTATGTAGTCCCTTGGAGCACACTTACGAGTTCATATGGTTGGCTTCGCTCACATATTGACACCAATGAATTAGTACCAGGCTTTTATTGGTCTGACACAGATTTTTATGAGTATGATAAACAAACAAAAAATAAAGTGGCGACATTTTATCATCCTTCTATTCAAAAATATTTTGATGGTGTACAAAATGAACTCAGTGAAGTTTCACAAATGAAAAACTACGTGGCGGAAGTTGCTATTTCTTTTGATCAACCGTATACATTACAAGAAATACAAGCAAAAATTCCCGATAATTTAAACATTGTATGGTTGTATATGGCCTCGCAAATTGCAGATGAAAGTAAAGGACCTTCAGGGGTGTCGATTTATGGATTTGATCCATCTTCTTCACCAAAAGATGCTTACAATGAATTTATAGATTCGCTCAAAAAATATGATGGTAAAGGTGGGAATGAACCTATTCAAGAGTTTTTAAATTCGAATAAAAATAAAAAATGGGATGAAGTGGAAATCTTAGGGGTAATGCTAACGGGCCAAGCGCAAAATTTTAAAGCTTTAGAAAATCAAAGTTTTGTTCGTGGAGCTTCAGTAGGCGCCACTGCACAAATGGTACCTTATATTAAACCAGAAAAATAACGAGTCGAAATCTGTATTACCTCCCTTTACAGTGGGTGGCTGGATCTATAAAGCAAAACAATAATAAGTACCAAGTATTTGTATTAAGACAAAAGAGGCAGTGCTTTTGAGAACTGCCTCTTTTTTTAAGTATTTTTTCTACTAAATTGCTCCGACAGTTCAATAAAGAAAAAAGAGCTGCCCATGAAACCAATCACCCCGTTTGTTGAACAGGGAAACCTTTTTGCTATTTTCTTGGCTCTAAATTTATCCTTCTTTATCGTAAGTATTCTTTATAAGATTGAGCTTTGGCATATAAGTATATCCGCCCGCTACCGTTTCTTTTGTTTCAACATCATATATTGCATATCTACCACTAAATTCTTTTTCTGTGTCTTTAAAGGAATAAAAGAAATAAACTTGCCTATCAGGGCTAACGGTCTGATGGTAGTTAATATCTATATCAGGGTAGGGACGAAGAATATTTCCATCAAAAGTTATATAATTTAATTTTTCTACCTCACTAAACAATAACTTTTTTCTAATATTTACAGATGCATCAGGCATTTCTTTAAAAAGAGCAGTATCCAAATGTCTTTGCTGTTCCTTTGACCTCAGCTTAAATCTTAGATAAACCTCCTGATGTACAGGATACTTCAGGTCTCTTAATGCCTGGTAAAATTCATCGACAGTTTCATCAAAAACTTTTTCCTTGTTTGCAGGATGTAAATATTCATTTTTTTTTGAAGCTGTAGTTTGTGAATAAACAGGATTTGCAAATAACATGGACAGACTGAACGAACATATAAACATAGACAAACAAATTAAAAATGGCTTTTTCATTTAGGTTACTCCTTTTTAAAAGTAACGTACCCTAAATGTACTTTAACTATCCTGCTCTGTTAGCGAAAAAGCGATTGCTCTAATGATACAACCAGAATCATCAGAGAAAGGTGTTCCAAATAAATACTTACCGCACTAAACTGAATCGTTTTTACAAAAAGCTCAAAATCAATTTATCGGAACATTTTTTTGATTTATCGGAACAATTTTTAAAGTTATCGCCTAACTTTAATTTATCTCAACTCTGTTTATTTATCGCCTAACTTTTAAACTTTATCGCTTCAAGAGGTCAAAATTAAAAAATCACCTCTAAGAATCGAGGTGATTATCATCAAACATTTTTTATTAAGCTACACACTGTAACCACGAGCGCATTTAAGATGCATCTTCAAACTGACTATTATATAGATCTGCATAAAATCCTTTTTCTGCAATCAGTTCTTCATGATTGCCACTTTCGATAATATCTCCGTCTTTCATCACTAAAATCAAGTCGGCGTTTTTAATTGTTGAAAGTCGATGGGCAATGACAAATGATGTTCTTCCCACCATCAATTTATCCATCGCTTCTTGGATAAGTGCTTCAGTACGTGTGTCAACGGAACTAGTAGCTTCATCTAAAATAAGCAACGGTGCTTTTTTAACCATGGCCCTTGCAATGGTAATAAGCTGTTTTTGCCCAACAGATAAACTCGTTTTATCGTTTAAAATCGTATCATAACCTTTTGGCAAAGTTCTAATAAAGTGGTGCAGACCTACTGCCTTACATGCCGAAATCACTTCTTCATCGGTTACATGCTCCTTGTTATACACGATATTTTCCTTAATGGTACCTTCGAATAGCCAAGTATCTTGTAGCACCATACAAAATAAATCGTGAACATTTTTACGAGAAATCGATTTAGTCGGCACGTCTCCAATCATGATTTCCCCTCTATCTACTTCATAGAAACGCATAAGAAGATTAACAAGCGTTGTTTTCCCTGCTCCAGTAGGTCCGACAATAGCAACTTTTTGACCTGCTTTTATTTGCGCAGAGAAATCTTTAATAATTAACTTCTCTTTCGTATAGCCAAACTTAACATTTTTAAATTCCACATTGCCAGTAACATCTTTGGCATCTAAAGTGGCTTTCTTATTACTTTCGTCTTCAAGCTCCTCTTCTTGTAAGAACTCAAAAACACGTTCGCTTGCTGCTGCAGTTGACTGCAAGCTTGTAGCTGCCTGTGCTAACTGTGACAACGGCTGCGTAAATAAGCGGATATACACCATAAATGAAACGATTACACCAAATGTAATGGAACCTTTCACTGTTAGTGCAGCCCCTACGACACAAACAACAACATAACCTAAATTTCCAATAAAAATCATGAGAGGCATCATCATGCCGGACATAAACTGCGCGCGCCAAGCGCTATTAAACAGACTTTCATTGATTTCATTAAATTCTTGCTTCGCTACTTTTTCACCGTTATATACCTTCATGACATCATGCCCTGAATAGATTTCTTCAATATGGCCGTTTATTCTACCAAGGTCTTGCTGCTGGCGTATGAAGTATTTTCGGGATCTTGAAATAATAAAGGTCATACATACAAACCCTACGAAAGTTGCAGCAATGGCAGAAAGTGTCATCGTCACATTAATTGAGAACATCATAATTAACGATCCAAAGAACATAACGACCGCTGTCACTAACGAACCAATACTTTGATTTAAGGACTGTCCGATCATATCCACATCATTCGTGACACGACTTAATACATCACCATAGGTTGTAGAATCAAAATATTTCAACGGTAATCTATCAATTTTGTTCGATATATCTTTCCGTAACTTTTTAGAAACTCGCTGCGTAATCGTAGCCATAATAAACGCCTGCAAATAATTGAAAATAAAACTCAATCCATACAAAATAGCAAGGAACAGTCCTATTTTTCCAATCGCCGTAATATCAATTTCACCAGTAATGCCTTCCGTTATCAAATCAGTGATGTCACTAAGCATATTAGGTCCAACGATCGTGAAAATTGTTCCTACAGTTGCCAATACAAGTGCAAAAATCATCGCTGGTAAATAAGGTTTACAATAGGCAATCAACTTGCCCCAAGGCTTTTTAAAATTTTTTGGCTTTTCCCCAGGAGCTGCCATATGACCTGGGCCACTAGGACCTTTTCGGGGCTTATTTTGTGTATTAGGCATTGTCCAACTCCTCCTTCGATAACTGAGAATAAGCGATTTCCTGATAAGTCTTACAAGTTTTCAATAATTCACTATGTTTTCCCATACCAACGATTTTACCTTCATCAAGAACAATGATTTTATCAGCATCTTTAATCGTTCCAATTCGCTGTGCCACAATCAAAGTTGTTACACCTTTTGTCTCTTTTTTCAACGTAGAACGAAGTTGACGGTCTGTTTTATAATCTAAAGCGGAAAATGAATCATCAAAAATAAAGATTTCTGGATTTCGATTCACTGCTCTTGCAATAGAAAGACGTTGTTTCTGACCTCCAGAAAGATTTGTACCACCTTGAGCGACAGCCGCATCATATTGGTCATCCATGTTCTCCACAAATTCTTTCCCTTGAGCAATTTCTACCGCTTTTTTGATTTCCTCATCTGTTGATGGGGTCTGGCCGTTACCACCATAGGCAACATTAGATTTTACTGTACCTGAAAATAGTACGACTTTTTGAGAAACGTACCCAATCTTATTATGAAGAGCTTCTTGTGCATACTCTTTCACATTAATGCCGTCGACTAATACTTCACCCTCAGTAGCATCGTAAAATCTTGGAAGTAAATTAATAAGCGTACTTTTACCACTACCAGTAGAACCAATGAAAGCAACAGTTTCGCCTTTATGTGCTGTAAAACTAATATTTTCTAAAACATAGTCCTCTGCATTCGGATATTTAAAGCTAACATTACGCAGTTCGATTTCACCTTCGATTCCTTTAGGTGACGATTGCAATTCTCCATCGATAATTGTTTGAGGTGTATTTAGCACTTCATTAATACGCGCTGCAGATACTGCCGCTCTTGGCAGCAAAATGAACGTCATTGATAACATCATAAATGCCATAACTACCTGCATTGCATAAGACGAAAATACGACCATATCACTGAACAAACCGATTCGATCCATACCTCCTGCATTATTAATCAAATAAGCACCAATCCAGTAGATAGAAAGAGTTAAACCTGACATGATCAGACCCATCCCAGGCTGCATAAGGGCCATAAGTCGGTTCACGAAAAGATTTGTATCCGTTAAATCTTTATTTACTTTTTCAAATTTCTCTTCCTGATATTGTTGTGCGTTATAAGCATGAACAACACGAATACCAGTTAAACCTTCTCTTGTTACGCGGTTCAAATGATCTGTCATTTTTTGAACGACTTTAAATTTCGGTAGTACAAAGATAATCAGGTTGCCTATCAAAATAAGTAAAACGATGACAGCTACTCCTGTTGCCACTGACCACTCCCAGCTTTTCCCGGTAATCTTCAAAATAGCCCATACTGCAAGGATCGGCGCCTTAATCATAACTTGAAGCCCCATCGCAACCGTTTGTTGTATTTGCGTTATATCATTAGTAGAACGAGTAATAAGACTAGCGATTGAAAAACCATTAATCTCCTCCATAGAGAAAGATAGCGTTTTATCAAATACACCTTTTCGTAATTCCTTTGACAAAGATGTTGCTACCTTTGCCGCAAAATAGCCAACAATAACTGCCAATATCATACTGCCAAGGGCACATAATAACATCTTCCCTCCAGCTGTCCATATCTCGTTCGTTTTACTGCCCTCTGTTTGTACAAGAGTCGTAATTTTAGCCATATAATCCGGCAACTTTAAATCCAAATATACTTGCCCTACTATGAACACAATACTAGCAACAACGAGCGTCCATTCTTTCGGTTTTAAGTATTTAAATATTTTCAACATATTCGCAGTCCCCCTCGTTTTAGTTAGCACGCTAACTATATGGTCAAATAAAGCTTCAAAATAGCCTCTTCTTCAAGATCCTATATTCTCTTTCATGGCATCCATCACTTCAAAAAAAACGTCAAGTTTCTCTTCCGGGATACCTGATAGTAATTTTTGTTCAAGGATTTCTCTACGCGTCTTAATATCTTCATGGATTTTTAGCGCATCTTCTGTTAAGACAATTTTTTTCAGTCTTGAATCGTAGGAAACAGATTGCCTTGTAATCAAGCCATTACTTTCCATGGATTTTAGTATTCTAGATGCTGTTGATTTACGAATAGAAAATGCTCTTTCAAAATCCTTTTGAAACACATCTTGATCTTGGTTTTTGAAAAGATAACTAATCGTCCAACCATGCATGGCAGTAAGGTTATCTTTTTCCGTTAGCGTAGCACTTGTGATTTGATCCAATTGTCTTCTCATTAAAAGCGACAAAGTACGCAATTCTAATCCAACTGATCTCCTTTTGCCCAATTCTATTACCCCCGATTTATCAACGCTAAACTTTCGCATGTAAATAACTAGTTTATAAGTATTTTGGGTCGAACATCTCCATAATAAAGATACTTACGTCCTTAGCTACCGATGAATCATGTTGAGATTTATCTTCGTATTCAGTTTGCCATATTGGCTTTAAATAATCCAACAATAAAGTATGCTTAAAAATGTCAAAATAACAATGACATTGGGCTTGGTTGCATAAATATATTTCAATAAAGAAAGAATGAAATTAAAATTGTTGAGAAGAAGATTTACCAAGGCATATTCATATATGTTTTTTTCATTTTACATATCTGATTTAAAATAGGGAATAATACAAGGTGGTCATTAGATTTTCTATTTTAGGAGGACTAGCATGTCTACATTTAATTTGCGCGATAAAGTACCTGATTTCACTCTTCCAGCAGTGAATGGAGAAGAATTCTCTTTTGTATCCCATCAAAGCCAGCATAAAAGTTGGCATCTTATTATCTTTTTCAGAGGATCATGGTGTCCTGTTTGCCTTCATGACTTAAAAGAGCTTGAAGAAAACAAAAGTTATTTTGAAAGCAAGAATGTACACCTAATTACCATCTCAACGGATCAGTTGGATAATTTAAAGAAAATGGTCGATGAGCATCGCCTTTCTTTTACCGTCTTAGCTGATGAAGAGTTAAAAACATTAAAAGCATACGATGTATTTTATCACGGTGAGGATGCGCCATATGAGGATCATGGCACGCACGGAGAGCCAGCCTATTTCCTAGTTGATGAAAATGGACAACTACTATATCAACAAAAACAAACAAGTCCATTTGGACGCCCATCATCTACTGAACTTCGCAAGATCGTTCAATATATTGGAAAAAATTTAAAGTCAAATCAATAAACAAAAGTGATTGGGCGCAATAGTAGAGCAGCAAAATGATCCATATCAAATGGATTTTTTTATAGTAAATACTTAAAAGGTGATCACATAGAGTTGTGATTACCTTTTTTCTTTACGTGGTATCAATTCGTCACTAGGCCATAAAAACAATATTAATTCCATTTGTGATAGCAAACTAGAATTTGATTTCGGAAGTTATTATATTTTCATATTTAATTCTCTATTAGGGTTATAGGATTTTAGCCATTTATCAGCTTCAATAATGATCCATGTTCCAAATTCATTTAAAAACGATAACAATAGGTTAGTATCTACTATAGGTGTAATGGCATATTCAAGTGCCTTTCTCATGTCACTTTCCTTTTCAGGGTAATATTTAGAAAACATTTTATAAGCAGGGTATAAATCCCTTGTATATGTGTTTTCTTTGGTTATGATTAGTGCAAGCCCTGCTCTTACTATAATTTTCATAATCCACTTGCAACAATCCTTAATATCCTCTATATCTGAATTATCTTGTAGATCATCACAGGCATTTTTAATTTGACCTTGTAAATGAATAAGATGGTCATTTGCCAAAGCTTCATTCGCTTTATATTTTGGTAATTGAGGGATCAAGTCTTCTCCAAACACGCACATGCCATGGGTTTGGAGTATGAAACTAATGATAGAAAATGTTGACGTATTTAAAACAGCTTCCATGCAGTGAACACTTAGTTCAATACCATCTACACAAGTATATTTTTGAGATAATTCTTGTTCTACTTCTTTTAGCCGCTTTAGCTGCAGATTATTAAGCTTTTGCTTAGTAATCGCTATTGTGTCTAAGTCAGCTACACCTTCAATACCTATTCCTCTTGGAATGGATCCCCTTATGTATACACTATGTAAATCAGCTTGAAGATGGGTAGAATACGTATGAACTACATCGTTTATTACAGGAAGAAAAATCGGCTTGATGTTATTCCAATCTGAATGATTAATAATATGTCCATCACTATCCGTGACACATAAGCTTCCAATTGCTCTAATAGTAGTCATCACATTACTCCTTTTATAAAATATAGTAACTCTACCTACTATGCTACGCCTCTCGCTGCGGGTTATATCTTCTAACAAATAAAAACAAGTTTCAATAACGACATTGAATAGGGATTTTTTTGAATATTCACTTATTATATCTAATTCACATAAAAATAGGATAGCACGTTCTTTATCGAACATGCTATCCTACTTTCATTTTGGAAGTGATTTAGGCTGAGATAACCTTAAAAAACTATACTTAATTTTTAATACTTTTTTCAGTAAACTCCATCTTCCAGCTGAAGTATTCGCCATTACTTTTCATTAAACTCAAATTCAATCTTTCCTTCTACCAAACGGAGTGACGCATTAAATTGTTTACCATTCTTTGATTTAAACCCTTTAAGCAGAGCTGTTTTACCAATCTTACATAAATCATTAATGTTCTTTTCAGTTAGTTTTTTTCCTAATAGCCTTCCTGGGAACGTTTGTTTACAACCATTTTTATAATTCGAGCAACCATAAAAGCTTTTACGCAAACCTATTTTTCCTACTTTACATGTCGGACACGTCACAATATCTTTTACAGCAGTTGGTTTAAACTGCTCTGTGTCTATTGTAAGTGACTCTAACTGTATAGGTACCTCGGCTATTAATTGATTAACAAACTTGCCTATGCTTTCAATAAAATGTTTTGCAGACCCTTCTCCACGACCAATTTTATTTAAGTAAATTTCCCATTTTGCAGTCATAGATGGGCTTGAAAGTAATGTCCCTTCAATTGACCGACATAAAAGCTCCCCTTTTTGCGTAATGCTCACTATGTTTTTTCGTACTTCAATAAATCCATGTTTTTTAATGGTCTCTATAATGCCACTTCGAGTTGCTTCTGTGCCAATACCTTCAATCGATTTCAGCACCTCGATTTCCTCTTCATCCTCAACTGATTTACCGCATGTTTTCATCATCGTAATGAGTTGCCCTTCTGTATATGGTTTAGGTGGCGTTGTCGTGCCTTCTAAAATAGAAATCTTACTTTGTACCATCTCATCTTGGAAAACGACAGGTAACGACTCTTCCCGCTCCTTTAACTCTTTTTCACTTGAAAACAATTCTTTCCAACCTTTTACAAGTTCTGTTTTCCCTACCGTTTTAAACTCTATATTTTTGACATTCGTTAAAATTGTTTTTTCATCGTATTCATAATCTTGATGGAACATAGCGAGTGTCGTATTGACTATTTCAAAATAAATATTTCGTTCATCCGCATTCATTGATTGTAACGCTTTTTCTGTCGGCACTTTTTTCGTTGGAATAATAGCATAGTGCTCCCCAACGTTGGCACTGTCGACGTAGCGTTTGTTATTCCCTCGATTTATCGCATTAAATGTCTTTCCCACGAGCTGCTGATATTTTGCCAATGATTCATTTAAATAAGCAAACTCATTATGTGTAATGAGCTGCGAATCGGTACGTGGGTAAGAAACAAGCTTTTTCTCATAAAGTGATTGCGTAAGTTTCAACACATGTGACGGACTGTATTTCCAACGTCTATTAGCGGCGGCTTGTAATGTTGATAACGCATGTAGTTTTGGTGGTGCAATACGCTTCGTTTTGTTCGTTACACTCGTAATTAGACCCGTATCCATCGGTTCAACCCCATGTTGTTGCAATAATTGCACAGCCTCTGCACGCTCTTTTGTTTTTAACTTTGCCTTCCCTTTATATACACCATTTTGTGCTTTAAAGACCCCTTCAATTTCATAAAATTTT
Source organism: Lysinibacillus sp. G1-3 (assembly GCF_056322905.1). Classification (NCBI taxonomy): domain Bacteria; kingdom Bacillati; phylum Bacillota; class Bacilli; order Caryophanales; family Bacillaceae; genus Lysinibacillus; species Lysinibacillus sp. G1-3. The sequence continues at coordinate 50,182 of NZ_JBWHYQ010000009.1, read as the reverse complement.
TCAGGCTTGAAATGTTCGATTTCCTGTTGTCTTTTATAAATTAAATATACGGTTGGCGATTGCACACGACCGATAGAGATACTACCCTTAAAGCCCTTTTTTTGTAAAAGTAGCGTATATAGGCGACTACAGTTCATGCCTACTAACCAATCGCTAATTTGACGTGTTTTTGCTTCTTGGTACATGAGCAGATCACGCTCATTACTTTGCATATTATTAAAGCCTTTTCGAATTTCCTCAACCTCTAATGAATTGATCCATAATCGTTTAACAGGCTTATTTACTTTCGTCATTTTTAAAAGTGAGTAGAAGATATTTGAACCTTCACGTTCACTATCGCAGCAGTTATAAATCATTGTTATTTGTGGATCACTAAAGATTTTTTTTACGGCATTAAATTGTATATACATTTTAGAGACAACTTTATCTTCAAATTTTTGAGGAATGATTGGTAATGATCCAAGCGACCACTTCTCCCATTCCTTTTGATATTCTTTTGGTTCTTTTAATTCAACAAGATGACCAACTGCCCAGGTAATTACTGCACCTTCAGGAAAAGTAGAACAAGGTTCCAATTCAATAAATACTTTCTCTTTTTGTTTAATTTTAAAAGCGTCTGCATAAGCTCTTGCTTGAGATGGTTTCTCTGCCAAAATGGCGATTTTCCCCATTAATCATCACATCTTCTTTAAAATATTTTAGTAGCTTTTTATATAAAAACATAAATTACTACTATTTTACTTTAAACAATTTAAAATATCACTTACTAAAATCTTTGTACCAGAAGCACCCTTCAAATATTTTAAATTGCTAGTTGCAAGCCAATCTATTTCGTCTAGCTTTGTGCAATTTTTCCTGAATCAGGCTGCTGTGATTTAACTAAGTAATTTTCATTTATCACTTTATTACCAACTATCGCTAATGCATTTAAACATGTAATATGTCATTCGATAAAGCTTATTATCATCCCTCCGTTAATTGAAGCAGAAAACAACTAATGGACTTTAATTGAAGAAGTTAGTCAATTGAATTAGCTATTCTGACTAATATGTCAGGTGTTTCTGTATTGGCTACTTTATTATATACCCCCAACATATACTGCAAATTATTCTTTTCAAAGACAAAAAAATTAAATAATAGATCCTCGAAATAAATACCTTTGGTACCATCTCGAAGTATATACTCCTTACCGTTTAAGTTCAGTTTATTTTTGAAGTTCAATTTATTTTTTGAAGGACGAATGTCAATTTTAAAGATATTTTCTCTTATTTCTTTGTTAACAAACCTAATTTCTAAGGAATCATTCACATTATAGTTCTTATCTTCAAAAAACCTTCCAAATTGATGTGTGAAAGGAATTGAAGGCAACATTTCGGGCAACTTTACATCACATTTAAAATGATTTTCAAATTCCTTTACTGCTTTTTTTACAGATTTATATCCAGCTTTTTTGAACCCTTCCTCAAAAGAAGGTGGAGTGTCGTTCGGATTAGCATTTACTATTCCGTAATTCAACCCACAAATTAATATACTAAATAAAACCAATAGAAGAGGAATAATTTTATTCACTTTCATCACCCTAAATTATAATTAGGATTAGTGTGTCCTGTTCAGTTACATTAATTCCATCTTCGAAACTCAATGATTTTTAATAAAACCACTTCATCTTCTTCATTCTGTTTTTGACGAGTCAAGACAGCTTCTTCCTTAAAATAGCGATAGTAACCTGAGCGTGAAACATTTGCAATTTCACAAAGATAACGCACCATTCGTTTTAATTGATATTTTTCAATAATCTGATGGATTAATTCAAATTTTTGTACAGTACTTATTTTGATTTCTTCCTCATCAGCTGCCTTTCGAGTTGATCTAGCTTTTTTAAAAGTTCGTTTTCTGCTTCTAACAATTTCATCTTCGCCTCTAAGCGGGCGTATTTTTCTTCTAAACTTAATTCACGCTCTAAAGGGCGACCTGAAGTATGTTTTCTGGCATCTTCTAAACCTGTTAGCCCATGTTCTTTATAAGCCGTACGACAACGATTCGAAGCTCTACGAATACGCGTAGGACCAAGGGCTTCAATGTCAAAACCCGCCTCAAGAAAAATTTCACTTGGATATTTTCCTTTATCGTATTCATCAATAAAAAATTCCTTAAATTCATCCGTATAAGTAATGGCTTTCGCACTTACCGTTTTGATGTATGGATTTAATTTTAATTGCGCCTGTTGTTGTTTCGAAAATAAATTTTTAGTCATCCTATTTAACCACCACTCGTTTTTTTCTTCATTATAAACAAAAATACCCTATAAGATGACCTTTTTGAAAGTGTCTATCTTATAGGGTACATTTTAAAATCTGGTTGACTATTTTTTATTCAATTTATAGATTGATAGTAGCCGGGGTTCGAACGGAAGCACCCGTGAGACTTGATCCCGACAACTAAACTGTTCACCCTCTACTTGTTAACACATGATTAGGCTGGTTGAGACATAGTGATCCCGTATAACAAGCGAAAATATGAATAACAAGCTAGATAGAGGTTACCGATCAACGCTTTGTGCATCCTAATTTTTTAATTGTTTGGTATTTACAAAAAATGCTGTTCCTATTATAAATATGCCTAAACAAACGAACATAACAATCCCTGAATATTCATCATCAAATATTGTTGTGTTAACCAAAATAACTAACATCATTAGTGCAAGTGATACATATAAGCCTTTAATATATTTCATAAGTTATACCTCCACCTTAATAGCAGTTGTACTATTACTATTCAGATTATTGATACTTTTTTGACACTTCATTTAATATTAACACCAATTTCCTTTATTTGAAATCGAAATACAAAAGCACCTGCGTTTATTCAACTAAACTGCCCAGTTAGTTGAATAAGAAAAGATGGGATTTCTGTGGTATCCCATCTTTAAGTAAAGCTACCCGTTAGTTCAATAAGAATTATGTAGCTTTAGAATAAAGTTACCGGGAGGTGCTGTGTTTTTATATGCGTTATTTGAATACGGGCTTACGATAAAGTGACGACTTTATTATCATTATACAATATTTACAATATTTATGTACAATGTATACTAAGTATATATTATACTTAGGGGGTCTTTTATAAAAAATACATAATTTATAATGAAATTTAAATAATTTTACTTTTATACATTATATACTTAGTATATAATAATTTCCAAAGAATAGGAGGAATTAAAACATGATTAAAGTTAGAAATTTGAAAAAGGAATTTATACAGGGGCAAGAAAGAACTCAAGTCTTGAAGGGTTTTGATTTGAACGTTGAAGAAGGCGAATTTGTGGCTGTAATGGGCCCAAGCGGTTCTGGAAAGAGCACATTACTACAACTTTTGGGGGGTCTTGATGTCCCTACTGAGGGAGATATAGTAATAAATCAAAGTAATTTAAGTAATATGACGGAAAAAGAAAGAACGATATTTCGTAGAAAGTATATCGGTTTTATTTTTCAGAATTACCAGCTACTCCCTACATTAAGTGTAGAAGAAAATATAGCTTTCCCTCTTCATGCAGATGGTAGTTTAACAAAAAAGAAGAACCAAATAATTACAGAACTACTTGATTCTATAGGATTGAAAGGACTTGGTCGGAAACGTGCTAATTTGCTGAGTGGCGGTCAACAACAACGAGTTGCTATAGCTAGGGCGTTAGTTAATAACCCTTCTGTTCTATTAGCCGATGAACCAACAGGAAATTTAGATAGAGGTAAAGCCGAAGAAATACTCGGATTAATATCAAGATTCAATCGAGAGAATAATCAAACAATCATCATGGTAACGCATGATATTTTCGCAGCTGGGTTTGCTGATCGAATTATTCTTTTTAAGGATGGTGTTATTGATCAAGTGATTTCTAGAAAGGATGATGATTATGCTAAATATGTGGCGAATTTCATGGCGTAATATAACACAAAATAAAAAAAGGTTTTTCATTTCCCTACTTGGGATCATCTTAGGTATAGCTTTTGTAACATCTATGCTTATTGCAGACAAAACAACAAATGATGTTTTCGATTATTATGAAGAAATGTATGTGGCAAATGCGGATTATTGGGTTCTAAGCGATGAACATACATACTCTGAGGATGTGGTTTCGTCAGTTTTAACTAGCCCAATTGTGACGGAAACCATGCTTGCACTTGATAAACAAGCCTTTTTTGAGCTGGAGGGTGATCAATCTTTAAATCAAAGATCCGTCCGAATTACAGGCGTGAATGATCAAAGCAGTTCTTTACTGAAACTTCCTGTTATCGAAGGGAGTTTGGATAATGAAGGTTTGGTGATACCAAAAGCTGTTGCAAATCTATTAAATAAAAACGTAGGAGATACAATTAGGTTTACCGATTTGGGAGAAGCTAAGGTTTCCGCCATTGTTGAATATACGCCGTTGCTTGCAAGTCCGAGTAACTGGGAGCGTGCTGAATCAACCAGCTTCCGAATCATGGCTCCACTTGAATTGCTACAAGAATGGACTGGTATGGAGGACAAACTTTCCTATGTAAGATTTCAAACAACTGAAGAAGGAGAGAAACTTTTTCAATCTCTCCAGGAAGAATTTCGTAATTCAAATGTATATGTACAACCAGTTATCGCGGATGATCGACAAAGTAACGATATAGGGGGACTATATACGTTCTTTTACTTAATTGCTGGGTTATCTATGTTTATTAGCGGATTCATTGTTTTTAATATGATTTATACAAGTGTTATGGAGCGAAAAAAGGAATTTGCAATCATGAAAAGTTTCGGATATCTACAAAGTTCTGTTTCCAGACTTATTCTTATTGAAGTACTACTGTTGGGACTAATAGGTACAGCTGTTGGGGTGCCTATTGGAATTTGGCTTGGGGATATGTTCATGCAAACTTTACTAAGCGTATTTGAATTTGACATGGTTTACACATTAAATTGGAAAATACCTGCATTAATAGCTGTAGTAGTTGGAATTTTATTTCCTGTTGTATCTTCATTATTTCCTATTTACAATGCGGGGAAAACCTCTGTGTTATTGACATTAAAAATGGCAAATCAAACCCAATCATCGAGAAGCCTGTACATAGTTAGGACAGTTCTAGGTGTTGGCTTGCTTGCTTTTGTATTTATCAATCATCCCATCTCTTATTTAGCGATTTTAGTAAGCATCATTTTGTTGTTTCCATTATTGTTACTTGGTGTGAGCAGGATATTTAAACCTATTTTAAAATTAATCTTCGGCTACTCTGGTAGTCTGGCAACGCAAACCCTTACAAAAAAATTAAATCGAAATGCTAATACTGCTGCTATTCTTGCTGTGGGGATTGCAGTGATATTATTACTAAGTGCTGTTATTGAATCCGCACCTGAAGGTTATGAAAATGAAATCGGGAATACGTATGGAGGAGACCTGAGAGTTTCATCAGAAGCACCTTGGTCTAATCAGGATATAGAAAAGTTACTATCGTATGATGCTGTTGTAAATGTTGATCCTTTAACGGAAGCTACGCCAATTACATGGGTAACCACTGATGGGGAGAAGAGACAGTTTTCCATTTTTGCTGTAGATGAAGAAGGCCCCACCTTATTTGAAAGTTCTAATAAAGACATTTTATATTATGAACTGGCAAAGGAACCTTCTGTTATCCTCGGCGAAAGAGCTTTTGATGAATGGGGTGGAAATATAGGAGAATATATTTACATTAATACACCCTCAGGTAAACAACAACTTGAAGTCCTTGATGTAGTGAAAACATCGAATTACTCAGGCTATGTTGCATTTATGGATGAGAATCATTTAAATAATAAATTTGGTTGGGCGAATCATTTCGACATATTATTAACTTTAAATGACGGATATACTGGTGAACAATTACGGAATGAGTTATGGTTGGATTTCAGCACTCATCTCTCAAAAGTAGAAACAGTAGAAGATGAAATTAAATCAACTACTTCAGCATTAACCGGTATGAATGAGTTGATTTTAATCATGTTAGTTTTAATCATTGGACTAGCTAGTATCGGTACAGCAAACACTTTATTAATGAATACGTTGGAACGCACCACCGAGATAGGGACAATGCGAGCGCTTGGTTTTACGAAACAGCAAGTTAAAAAGATGATCATTGGAGAAGGTTTACTTATAGGATTGTCGGGGGTTATTGGTGGTATAATTTCGGGTGTAGTTTTACTTTATAAAACTAGCCAATCCGAACTATTGGGAGGGTTTATATCTTTTCAATTACCTTTAGGGAATATTATTCTGGCACTGATTGCTGGTGTTTCTCTAAGTCTCCTTGCTTCTTGGATTTCCAGTACTACAGCTAGTAAAATAAATATTATATCATCACTCAAAGAAGGTTAAGCAATTATGTCGATTAAGAACGGAATATTAACTCTGCTATTTCTACAAAAAAATCATGGGTATGAATTAAAACTAGAGCTAGAATCCCATCTGGGAGTTAAAGGAAAAATTAATCCTGGTCAAATTTATACGACTCTAGACCGTCTAATACGTGATCAACTTGTCTTATCTGTAGGAATGGATGACCAAGAAAGAAAACTTTATGAAATCACTACGGAAGGTAAAAAAGAGTTGGAAAATTGGTTACTGGAACCTGTACCCTATCATTCTACTAAAGAAGACTTTCATTTTAAATGGAGCTGTGCTCGTAAGATTGATTTCGAACAAGAAAAGAAAATGCTTGATCAACAAAAAGCGATGATAATGAAAGATGTCATGGAATTGACTAAATTTAAAACGGAATTTCTTCTTCAAGGTGACGAGAATAGGTATTTATTAATCACTGGTACCCTCTTGCATTTAGAAGCAGATTTAAACTGGATAAATCAAGTTGAAAATCGAAATAGACCAAAATTCTAGGTAAAGGTTTTCTCTTTTAAAAACCTTTGCCGTTATTCAATCTTTTGAAGGGGAGTGAAAATTTTTTGGATGTTATCCTTGATTACAATTGGGAATTGTTTATCTTTATAGAGGTATTGTCATTGGGATCCCTGATCTTATTCGGTATATTTCGCTATTTTTTTAAAAAAACTCGATTGAGCCTAATGTTTATTTTTTTATTTCTGTTTTTGTTGATAATTGAGGGATTACTCGGACTGTATGTCTATCGTCAAACAGGAGAAATATCAACTTTTCAAATCGTTATTATCATCTTTATCATTTATGCTTTTACATTTGGTATACTCGATTTTATCAAATTGGATCGTTGGATGCGTAAAAAAATTGGAAAGTTACGTGGCGTTGAATTATTGACTGATAAAGATTATGAGATTATTGAAAAAAATAATAATCCTAAATATATTGCAAAGAAATATCGTGTATCATCCTATTTTCATTCAGTTTTGTTCATTACAGTTCAAGCTATTCTGTGGGTAATTGGTACAGAAAGTTTGGAAGAAATAAAGATGTACTTAAGTGATTTTTCGTGGCTAGGAAATGGAAATGCTAAAGAATCACCTTATCCAAATGATGCTGCGTTTGCAATAGGTGTAATTTGGGGAATTGTATTTATTGCTGACTTTATTAATTCATGGTCTTATACATTGTTTCCAAAAAAATAGGCAGAAGTAAGTTTGAACTTCAAAATTCGCACAATTATGGCATTTACAAGTTATAATCGCCTTTTAATAATTAGTGGAAACAAGATATTAATCTATTCTTTGAATACATGTCCACAATGAAATAGTGTTGTTTAATTACACTTTTTTATAAAAAGGTATTAATAAAGTGTAAGCCCGAATTATAAAAAAATAGGCGCACCTTTTCGGTACGCATCACGAATAGCCGTGTATCATTGATTTTTTTATCAGATATACGGCTATTTTATTTTCCACATGCAGCTTGGATGTTTTTTGATCAAGACATGTACTGATTTAAAATTTCTAGGTTTCGGTGGATATCCAGATTCGGTAGATCCATCATTAACTTCATCAGGTATTGATAGAAGTCCACACCATTTGCTTTGACCGTTTCTGCGATGCTCAAGCAGATGGCGTTTGCTTTTGCACCTGATTCACTGACAGAGAAAAGCCAATTTTTTCTCCCTCGTTGGGATGAATGGCATTTTCAGCTGGATTATTATCGATTTCAATACGCCCATCAAACCTGTTGTATTAACGAATATCGAGTAGCCATTAGAAGTAATCCATATCATACGAATAAGAGATAGAAAATAGTCCAACCAATGCCAATGCCATTGCCATTGATCCATTACTGCTTTCATACTTTTATCCCCCAGTTTCACTGTCTATATCATCGTTCCTAAAACTTCTCATTTTCAAATCAAGACTAGAGAAAATAAATTAAATTGCACTACAGTTTTTGAGGGAAACTACCCATTCATTTCATTAACTATCCTCGTTTAAATTGCGATTAGCATCCCATGTATAATTCTCTATCACTATATAATGCAGGGATGATATTTCCTTCTTGTCTATATTCAAATAGAGTCAATATAGAAACTTTCAATTAAAATATAAATTTACGACCTTTATATTTTATCATATTAAGCTACTTTTCTTTTACATTTTTATCAAATTATATCATTCCCTTCTTCATACAGATAGGTAAGCCTTTGAAGTTATCTCTGGCTTTTCCCCTGTTCACACCGTACGTGCGACTTTCACCGCATACGGCGTTCCAACTAATCCAATTTATTCTTTCTGTATGAGGAAAGGAAAAAAGCAAATAGTATCATGCCTTGATAGCCCTATATCTTTTGATATTGCTTTGCTTCTTTTTTTGACCAACTTTTTCAGTAATTGATGCTACATTTCCGATATCAAGATAGTACAGAATTGGATGGCTCTGCTTCTGGAGAACCAATCCTCCCATCCTACTTTATACGAATAAATAAGTCTCAATTAAAGAAGCACCATTCAGAATGTAAACGGTGCAACAGGAGTTCTCGTTTAAGAATTTAATATTTGTAATCGATGAACCTCTTGTTTTTCAAGTAGTGGCTCTGTTTGCTGACCACAATATTTATAATGTTCAGTATTAGTATGAAAAGTAAGCGCCTCTTCATCTTTCCATCTTTCATAAAAAACAAATGTATCTCTATTTTCAACAGATTCATGAAGAGTATATTGAATACAGCCATCTTCGACTCGAGATGCTTCAACTAAATTTAATAACTCTTTTCTAAGCATTTCACCTTTCCCTGATTTAGCTTTTAAAACTACATTGATTATAATTTCGTTCATTATTTTCCCTCTTCTTGTTAAGCCATATCATTCTCTTATTCATACATATAAGAACGCGTCATAGGAATTGAATCATTAATGCCTTTTGTAAATACAAATTGATGTAAATCAATATTACCCGTAAAGAATGATGCCGCACAGGCATTTAAATATAAGCGCCACATACGAATGAATCTTTCATCTTTAGTCTGACGAATTTCCTCTAATGCATTTTCAAAATTTTGAGCCCAATGTTGTAGGGTTTTACCGTAATGTCTGCGTAAGCTTTCCACATCAACAATATAAAATTGTTGGTTTGTCATATTGGTGATTAATTCGTTGACAGCGGGAACATATCCGCCAGGGAATATATATTTATCAATCCAGCCATTGGTAGCACCATTCGTTGGAGAAGTTATACAATGAAGCAGAGATACCCCGCCGTTATTTAATAATTTATTAACTGTTTCGAAGTATTCCGTAATGTGGTCTTTTCCTACATGTTCAATCATGCCTACGCTAACAATTTTATCAAACTTACGATCTTGAATATCACGATAATCAAGTAAAGATACTTCAACTAACTCAGTAAGTCCCTCTTGCTTAATTCGCTCAGAAGTCTTTGTATATTGCTCCTCACTTAATGTTACGCCCATTGCTTTAACGCCATATTGCTTTGCGGCAGCCGTGATCAGTTCACCCCATCCGCAACCAATGTCCAGTAAAGTATCACCTTTCTGAAGATTTAACTTTTTTAAAATATGATTTACTTTATTATGTTGAGCTTTTTTTAGAGAATCATTTTCGCTTAGAAAGTATGCACAAGAATATGTCATTGTTTCATCGAGCCACAGTTTATAGAAATCGTTCCCGATATCATAATGGTGAGCAATATCTTCTTTATTTTTTTGTTTTGAGAAATTCCATTTACTTTTGAAATATTGCAATTTACTATTACCTAAAAAGCTATCCTGCTTTTTATAAATAGATTGAATTGCTTTTTCAAGATCTCCTTGTATTTCAAGATTTCCATTCATATATGCTTCACCGAATGCTATAGAAGGGTCCTTAGCAACCTCTTTTTTTGATAGAGGCTTATGGAATGTTACATGAAATAGAGGTTTTCCTTCACCATATTGTAAGGTTTCTCCATTCCAAAGTGTAATTTGAACAGGGTCTGAAAAGAGATTTTTTAGTATATTTTTATAAAAAAATTCTTCAACCATATAAACATCTCCTATAAATAAGATTAAAACTACCTTGATAATCAATTCATTTAGAATTAACTAATTATGATTGAGTTGAAGGTCAGTAACAGTACGTACTAATATGAACAGCCAAGGCTTTTTTGAAAAAGCTCTTGGCTGCTGTAGATCTTCAGATTTACATAAATACTCAATATATATTTTGTAATGCTTCTAAGCCATCTTTATAGATGCCATGGAATAGATCTATAGCTTCTTGGTCACTAACACCTACAGGCGTGAAACTGCCAGACCACTCTACCAATGATGATTTACCATCAGTATCTGCTTTAACGTGGATTGTAGATAAATAATTAGTAACCGGAAACGGTGCTTTCATAATTGAATACGTGTAGTAGCGTTCCTTATGATTGAATACTTCTAAACGCTCTACAATCGTATCACCATCAGGATTAGCTAGACTACGTACACGTCCACCCTCGCTTACTTTACTGCTTGGAATATAAGGTAACCAGTCTGGAAGGGAGTCAAAGCCACCGATTAACTGCCATACTTGGTCAGGTGAAGCTGGAATTTTAATAGATGTAATAATATTTGCCATTTTGATTATTCTCCTTTTTATTTAACGTCGATTGGTAGTGGTGCATTCGGTGCAATCAATTTTTGTTCAATCATTTCTTCCCAGAATGCTGCTGGAATGACTGTTTTCAATGCAGCTTGGTCTTCTGCAATTCGCTCTGGTTTAGTCGCACCAGGAACGACAGCAGCAACCGCTGGATTCGCTAGTGAAAATTGTAACCCTGCCGCCTTTACGCTAATTTGATGACGATCTGCAATATTTTTGATTTTCTCTACTTTTGCCATAATTTCTGGTGATGCTTTTTGATATTCGAAGTGAGCTCCTCCTGCAAGAACACCTGAGCTATATGGACCACCAACGACAATATCCATATTGTGTTTTTTTGCTGCAGGCATTAGACGTTGTAACGCTCGTTCATGGTCTAGTAATGAATAACGACCAGCTAACAAGGAAACATCCGGCTTTGCTTCTTCCAAGTCAAGCATAAGTTCAATTGGTTCTACGCGGTTTACTCCGAGTCCCCACCCCTTAATTACTCCTTCTTCACGTAATTGTGTAAGCGTACGGAACGCTCCTGTTCGAGCTATTTCAAATTGTGCCAGCCACTCATCACCATAAAAATCCTGGGCTGGATCATGAACAAAAACAAAATCCAGACGATCCGTTTGTAAACGTTTTAAACTATCCTCGATAGAGCGAAGGGTTGCATCAGCGCTATAGTCAGGGATAATTTTATTCTTACGACCAAACTCGAATATTCCACCCTTTTCTCCAAAATCACGTGCAGACGGATCTTCTAGTTCATCTGAAATAATTCGACCTACTTTTGTACTTAAAAAGTAATCATCACGATTTCTTTTCGATAGGGCTTCACCAAGACGAATCTCTGCTAAGCCTGATCCATAAAGTGGCGCTGTGTCAAAATAACGGACTCCACTTTCCCAGGCCGCATCTACAGTTGCTAATGCTTCTTCTTCTGGAATATTACGATACATATTACCTAACGGTGCTGTACCAAAACCTAGTTGTTTTCCTTGCAGTAAATCTCGCATCTATAAAACACTCCTAATGTAAGTATTAAAAATTGGTGCCAGTATGTTCAATGACTGGAGTCAACAAGTGTCATTTCTCTACCTGGCAAAACTGATTATGCAACACCTAAACATAAAAAAAAAGTACGCACTTTAAAGTAATATGGGCACTAATAAGTACCTATAACTGCTAAAGAATGTATATGAGTGTCCATAGAACCTCAGTTTTTATACAGTACCAGGATCAACTAAAAAAGCTCAGGATCAAAATTAATTGAGTATCTGAGCTTTGTTACTATATTTTTTTAGTGTACCGTTTAAACATTGTTGCAATTAGTTCTCGCATTAGGTGTATCAAAAAAATACGCAGTTTTGAAAGTTACTCGCAATTATATGAACTGTGCTCCCCAAATTGCTCACAGATTGCTCACAGAATTATTTTTTTCAGTCTTTTTTATTTAACTCAGTTGATTTTGCTATTGCTGAAAACCTTATTAAATCAACGTTTTCCATACTTATTTAACTGAGCTAAACAGCTTGATTTGGCCACTAAAAGACCTCCTTTTCCTAGAAAAAAGAAGGGCTTTTATAAAGGGGGTAGTAGTTGATCTAGTATATTAAATATTTTTATATACTCAATTTGTTTGACTTATATCATAACAATAGTCAAACAAATCTATCCCTCTTAAACCTTTGTAAATCATACGTTATTAAGGATGTTTGAGGTACAATTATGATTGCCAGTCCACCCTTATCCATATAACAAAATAGCGATTTTCCCCATTAATCATCACATCTTCTATAAAATATTTTAGTAGCTTTATATATAATCATAAAACTCAACTAATCAGATTAGTTGAGTTTAGTGTAAATTACTTTACTTATTACTTCCTAAAATCTTCGTACCAGGATTGTAATACGTGTTCTTATTATCATCCCATTCATCAGGGGACAATTCTTTGATTGTATTAAAAATGCACAAAAAATCGCTATGTACCTATTGGCACATAGCGATTTTCTTACGAGGGGAACATTTCATCAGCTATTGGAAGTGTAGTTTTTCCTAAAGTAAATGTTTCTCCATTGGGGGGAGTTTATATGAACCTCTATGAAGAGGAATGTTTAGAAAGCTCAAGTACAACTATTACTGTATTTTATTTAAGTTTGTTTTTTTACTATCTGCATCAAATTGGCTTATTGCTCCCGAGTGTACCTATTCGTGCTAGTTAAATAGCTTATACCTTCTCTTTAAATACCGCTTGTTTGCTTACTGAACTACTCACTATATTTTTATCTCTTCATTCCAAGAGCTTCATCAAGTTGATTTATTGCTTCCTCTATCGTTAATGTACCAGCCTCTACTTGGTTGAAAATTTCTTGTACTTTGTTTTTAGAAATCTCTTCTAAGTTAGCTGGTTTGCTTACTGTTTTTTTATCTCCCTTCATTCCAAGTGCTTCATCAAGTTGTTGTGTTGCTTCTTCTTTCGTTATTGTACCTACTTCTGCTTGTGTGAAAACTACTTGTACTTTTTCTTTAGAAATCTCTTCTAAGTTAGCTGGTTTACTTACTAGTTGTTTATCTCCCTTCATTCCAAGAGCTTCATCAAGCTGTTTTGTTGCCCCTTCTTTCGTTAATGTACCTGCTTCTGCTTGTTTGAAAATTTCCTGTACTTTTTCTTTAGAAATCTCATCTACGTTCGCTGGTTTACTTACTAGTTGTTTATCTCCCTTCATTCCAAGAGCTTCATCAAGTTGTTGTGTTGTTTCTTCTTTCGTTAATGTACCTGCTTCTGCTTGTTTGAAAATTTCTTGTACTTTTTCTTTAGCAATTTCATCTAAGTTTGCTGGTTTAATTACTAGTTGTTTATCTCCCTTCATTCCAAGAGCTTCATCAAGTTGATTTATTGCTTCCTCTTTCGTTAATATACCTGCTTTTACTTGGTTAAAAATTTCTCGTACTTTTTCTTTAGAAATCTCATCAAAGTTAGCTGGTTTACTAACTTGCCCTTTCACAATTTCACTACCTCCATTAATTTCGGTTGGGATTTCGGCAGCAAACGCAGCTCCAAAAGTCGAAAGTGCAAATACAGCACCTAAAGTTGTAGCAGCCAATTTCTTTCTCTTTTTCATAGTTTTTAATCTCCTTTTAAAGTAATTTGTCTTACAGTCTTGATTGTATAGGCGTTATCTGTAGTTACTGTGAAGACTATCTAAAGATTACCTGGAGATTTTGGGGCATATGGATTAATTTCCCGAAAATATTTTATCTCTGATTTGAGTTCTAGCATTAAGATTAGGCTCAAAGAAAGAGAACTCATTATTTCCCGCGTCCCTAAAATAACGTCCTAACCATCTAGATCATTTCTGCTGCTGCCAACTTACACAATGTTCGCTTTAACCTATTAAAATAAGCTGACGTCTAGGATGGACCGTCAGCTTTTCAACTTATTTATCTATTACATAATCTATTCTTGTGATTCATGCATAGGTTTTAAACAGCCCTATATTCGCACCAATTGCACTGCCTTCTTAACCTCCTGAACATCTTTTGCTAATACGCTCTTCACATTGGCTCCAAACCATTCCAATGATGCATCTACCTCCATGTTTGAACCTACTTCTGCTAGGAATTCACCATAATCAACCGTACCTTCAAACAATGGAACCATCCCTTCTCTAGACCCTGCTGCAGCATAAACATTGTTAGGAGCAAAAACATCAAGTTGTGCACGTGAGGCAATATTTTTAAAATGAAAATGTGAGATATAAGGACGAAGTTGCTTCATGGCGACAATAGGGTCCATCCCTGATTCCCATATATGTAAAACGTCAAAGTTCACTCGTAGGCTTGAGTGATTCGTTTCTTCGAGTAACTGCATTGTTGAAGGTAGATTATCTGTCAATGTGTTCGGATGAGTTTCAACAAGCAAATATTGTCCTTTCGACTCAAGATAATCACAGAGCATTCTAAGTCTAAAAATAAGTTCTTCCCTTTCTTTTGTACTCGTGTCTGAGCTACCCTTCTTTCCTACAAATGTACGAATCTTATTTGTTCCCCAGCGCCTTGCAAGTGAAGATAACCTCTCTGTTTCAGCCATCATCACAGAAACTGGTGCTTCTAATGGCAAATAATCACTAAGCATGCTCGTTTCCAAACCGTAGGAGCTTAGCCAATCTGCTCCATAATGAAGTTCATCTGCCAAGTTCTTTGCATGAACACCCCAGAGCTCGATTCCTTGAAAACCTTGCGTTTTTGCAAATTGGGCTAATTGGTCAATCGAGTGGAGATGGTGCCGAAACGAGATTGTACAAATAGATAGTTTCATATTATAACCTCTTTCTTGTGCTGTATTGTTAACCATGCTTGAAAGCATTCTTGTAATCCTTGCTTAATCTTGAACTCAAGGAGATTTTGTTCTTCTAACTTCACAAAAATATCTTCCGCTAATAACAAATTTTCCGTCAGCGCAAGCTTCATCGCTCGATACTGAATCGTTGTATAGCCATTCACTAGACGCTCAATTTCATTACACCATGTGTCAAAGCCTTCCTCTTCGCGGCCAAGTGCTTCCCAAAAAAATGCAAACGCATGCTCATATGCATACTTTCTAATCGCTATTACCGGCAATTGTTTTAATGCAGTCGGAAGTTTTGACATCCTTTCTTTTTCTTTTCCTTCGACATACTCTTTAATAATTTTGGTAATTGCATCTGTCAACGGATTACATTGAAGCTTTATACATGTATTAAAATAGGCTTCCACCGTCTCTGTAGTTGGAGGAATAATCGTCTTTGCATCAAAGTAATAACCACCTTCGACAGTTGGCTCTTGAATTGCAGCTAAAATTCTCTCTTTCGGTAAAATCCCTTCCCAGCGAAAATCAGGGTCATACATAAACCATTCTTCTTCATTTTCTGTTGATTCTAGCATCACATAATGAGGGAATGGACGTTGATGAAATTTATTCTCTCGCTCTGGAAGCATCGATAAATCCAGCATCACCATCACATGTTGATGTGAAGATTTATTCTCTAATAATCCTAGCAGTTTGTTTATATTTTCTTGTTTTGATTGCTTTTCGTCATACCATTTGTAAAGCTTGATTCCATAGAGCATTTCATACCATGTTTGAAAGAAATGATGATCAATTTGATCAGAGTGGTATGCTAGCATTCCATTTTCAAGCACATCAAAATCTGCGTCCCATACTCCAAAATAGTAGGGCCTATGATCGACGCCTTTCGTTTTCTTAATAACCTCACAAACACAGCTTACAAAACAATGAACTTTTATCATTTTTAGCCTCCGATTATTCTACCTTCTGCTGTTTTTCTAAAAAGCTTGCTAGTGTTCCTACTGTTTTGAAATCTTTCGGAACGAGAACCTCATCAGGAATGGAAATGCCAAGATCCAACTCTATATGAAGAATCAGTTGAAGGACCATAATTGAATCCATATACAAATCCTCATTTAATCGGGCATCTTCATTAAAAGAGGACAATGTCTGCAACTCTAATGAATTTTCCATAATATCGTAGATGCTCTTGATCAATTGTTGGCGCGTCATACTGGTATGCCTCCAAGTTTTTTTCTACTTACTTTTCCGTTAGGTAGCTTTTCAATTTCATGAACAAACACAAACTCCATCGGAATTTGATGTGGCGCGAGAAATTTCCGGCACCATTCTCTAAGTTCCATATTATCGATTGGTTCAGTAGACACATATAGAGCGCATACTCGCTCTCCTGATAAGTTGTCTTGTTTCTTATATACGACTGCTTCGACTATTCTTGGCTCATCCATTAACACATCTTCAACTTCTTTCGGATACACATTCAAGCCTGCTACATTAATCGTGTCATCTATTCTTGCAAGAAAAGAAAGAACATTATCCTCAATATAGCCAAGATCTTTCGTATAAATCGTTTGTGTAGACGTTTCAATGATAATTTCGCTCGGTGTTTGTTTGTTACCAGCTGTCACCTTCACATGAGGAAGGGGACAACCCATTTCTTTCGGATCTTCCACACTGAGGTGAATCGCAACACACCCTGATTCAGAGCATCCATACTGCTGTAGTACTTGGTTAGATTTCTCTCTTAACGATGTCAACCAGCTATGTGGCATCACAGTACCTGACGTCATCACGCGATCAAATTGTTGATCAATAGGTAATAATTTACTTAATGTATAAAGTAATGCTGGAGCCCCATAGAGTATGTGCTTAGGATATTCTTTTAGCTTTTTCAATATATATTTAGGATTACTATTCGTAATAATTACCGGCTTTGCTCCCCTTCTTATGCAAGCTAAGACACCACAAATGAATCCATAAGAATGAGTAACCGGACAAGCAACTACAGAATTTGTCAAGGAGTCTACAGGTAATGTCTTCACATAACTTTCAATCTCTTCTTCCACTGAACTCCACGTTCGTTCAATACATTTCGGAGCTCCTGTTGTACCTGAGCTCATTTGAACTAATACGCCTTCTTGGTTGTTGGAATGATTTGATAGTTCGATGAAAAAATCGATTGATTGGAACAACAAAAGATGACTACCTGCTGAAGAAGCAAGCCGTATAGAGCCCTCTTTAGGCGTCGCAGGATGGATTGGGACAACTGATCCACCTTTTTCACGAATGTATAAACAAAGAGCTATATATTGGAAAGTATCATCCGTACAAATAGCTACCCTGCGATTGTTACACTCCCTTAGATGAGGTAAGCTTTCAAATAGTTCAAACTGCTTCTCGATATCTTCTACTTTATAAAATTGATCGTTGACATAAAACATCATCATTTCCCCTTTTCATCCGCTTGCGCCAACGTATTGTTGACGTTATGTCGAAAATTACCTTCTTCTTGATTTTGAACTTTCTTTGTTAGCAAAGATTCAACATAAATATGTGTGCTAGTATGCTGAAGCTGTTCATTTCTTGAGCATAATGATGGAAAACGTTCAAAGTGCTTCTGTATTGCGTTCTTAACTAGACGCCAAAAACGTGTTTCTGCAAATCCATACTGCTCTTCTAGCAAATAAGATAATTCACTTAAATGAAACACGAATAGTGTATCCATAGCTAACTCTCGTAAAGCCTCTACTGAAGACATCCAATAATAATGATCGACGGGTGCACCTTTAAAACGTTCGTGTATCGTTTCAAAGTCTGGAACGAGGCTTCTGTCTGCAATGAATTCTTCCATATATTCAATACTGTCATGGAAATCCCTCAGTACAACTCGAGTTGGCCATCCATTTTGATGTAATAAAATCATATTTTGCGCATGTGCCTCAACAGCAATACCGTGAGCGACAAGCAAGTGCCACACAGGAATAACACTCACTTCGATCAATCGTTTTACCCACTCCTCCGTTCCATATCGGCGAAGCCAATCATCAATAAATGGACGCCCATCTCTCTCCATCATCATTAGTACCGTAAACGGTACTGCTTCCTCCTCATCCTTCATATACGAGCGCACACTTTCTCGCCATATGGAGCCAAGCTGACCTTCTAGTTTTCTACTATGTTTTTGTGTTTTCGGTTCAAAAATAATCCCTGCATATTCTTCCAGTACAATAAGAGACGTTTCATTATGTAAATAGTCGTCTAATTGAATCACCCGTTTAAGCCATGCTGAAATATGAGGAGCGGCACAAACAGCATGAGAATGTAACTTTCGTAATGAAGAGGTATTCACCATATTCATCGAGCATTTTAATTGCGCCTTTTTTGGATTTGAAAAATTCCATAATGTTCGTACTGATTGGGTTGCCCTATAATAATCTCCTTTCACATTTAGAGGTATTAGATCTTTTCGCTCCATTAATCCAGCTAGTTCTTGCTTCATGTTATGCCATTGCCAAGGATGAACTGGTAAGAACGTATATTCTTCAAATGTTCCATCGAATACCGCAAGCATTGCAAGAAGGTCTTCCCACAGCAAATTCCCTAGCTCTCTTTTCCAAAAGTTCTCTTCTTCTTCAAGAACAGAAATTCGTACGTAGCTTCTTCTCACTGCAACCCATTGAAGGGTAAAAGATTGCTTTGCCTCAGGGCCATAGTCTTTATGGTCGTCGATCGTAAAACCGGTTCTGGATTTAAAACAAGGGTGATATGGATGTCCTTCAGTAATTTCTGATTCTAATTCTTCATAGCTTGAACTTCTTCTCGACATAGGCATTTGGAGATGTCGATCATTCCATTCACAAAGCTTACTCGTCAAATGAAGTTCTTTCAGTAACCGAACTTTGTCTTGGCGAGTCGAAAGTAATTCATCTACTAGATCCTCAAGACTTGCTTCTAGTAACGTTTCATCTTTTCCTATGAGAAAAATACTATCTCCCTTTATTCGGATGCGATCAAATGCCATTCTTCTTCCTTCACAACGATAGGTGCACTTCTGTCCAACAAGAGTAAAAATTGAAGTCCATTTATCTAGAGGTGTTTCTTCATATTTGATTAGTCCTTCAAAAATCATTGCTTCTACAAGCTGCCGCCTTACACGTAACTCTCCTTGTTTAGAAGCTAAAGGCTGTAGCTGCTGCATATTCTGCCTCCTCATGCTGAAGAACAAACGGATTTGGAATTTTCGTGTATACCGCTTGTTCAAGTTCGGCTTCTAGTTCATCTACATCATGAAACCTTGTTAATAAATTTGCTTTGAACGCAAGCTCTTCTTGTTTTAGAATGTTACGAACAAATGCCTTCCCGAAACCTGTAAATTCTTTTTCTAATAAGTGGAGTTGATCGATAGACCACTTCAAAAGAATTTTTTCATCGATTAGCTGATCTGCTCCAAATCGAGATATAACGGGAAACAGTTGATTCATAAACAAATAATATGTAAATCTATCATGAATAAGGGCATCTTCGTAAAATAGCTCAGCTGTTTCATGTAAAGAAGGCTCTATTGAAAGTAGTACTTCTTTATATGTTTTTGATAAGTAATAACCTTGGTTATCTCGATAAAAATAAGTAGTTGGATAACCAGAAGAAATGTTTAACAGACTATTTTGCTGGTGTGCTTCGAGAGCGATCCCATGCTCATCGTATAATCTTAATAATGATTCAATAGCACATTTCCAATAGTCTTTAAACCAGTCTAAACTTACACTCTCTATTGAGCGGAATTCTGATTGAGATATTTTCATAATGAGCTGACACAATTTTGATTTTTCGTTTGGCAAGGGCTCTTGCACAAGAGTAGCGATCATGCATATTCCTTCATCATGCCCTTTAGGAAATACGTTTGAGCGAAAAATAACCTCAAACCCTGACTCCGTCTGATTTGGGAATTCTACAGTCATATAGGCTGGGTCATCAATCATCCGGAAAGATGGATAGTTCTGTAAGAAATCAATCTTATTCATTAACCGAGCCATAACAATTCCCGCTTTTAGTTCATGCGTTCTATTTACCCTCAATGAATTTGTTATTTTTACAGGAATTGAAAACTTATACATCATTTCTTCATTTGGGCTATATACCGTTCTAATTGAAGAAGTTGCTGTATAAAATGCCCCAAGCGCACCTTCGTATTTTATTACCCCTTCAGCAATCGCTTCTTTTACATACTGTTGTTGTAAAAGCCACTGTGCTTGAAGCGGGTGCATCGGAATGAGGCAATGCTTCTCTGACATAACAAAATCAGGTTGTGATTTTGTTAATGACTGAGTAATGAGTTCACTTGCACTTTTTTCTAATACAGAAGACTCTTTCACAATTTTACGGTCGACACGAAAATAGTGAAGTTGGAAAGAACCTTGTAGCTCTGGAGCAAAACTCGTTTGTTGCCAATCTGCCATCCCTTGTCTGCTTTTAGGTGTCGGATGAAGCCAATGGCCAAGTAAGAGAGACTGCTCAGCTTCAATAAACGTACCGTTAGCTCCATTTTGTTTCTTATCTTCCAAACTCTTTTCAATATAATTTGCCATCGTTTGATAGCTCTCTATAATGCGAAGAATGAGCTCATCAAAATGGGAAGAAAGTCCAAGACATCCATCCGCCTTAGCCATAAAATGTAGTTCCTGAATGAGCGTGATGAGTATCGTTAATTTATCTTCGACAAGCCATTGTTTTTGTTTCGTACAATACTTCAACGAGACACCAAATATATGTCTTCCAACTAGAGATTTGTATTCCATGCCAAATGCAAAACGTGTGTTTTGGATCGGCAACTCAATCTCTAACATATGCGCCTCTGTAATCAAGATAGATAGTCGCTGTTCTTTTATCCACTCCTCCTTTCTGACCCAATGTCCGCTACTCACCTCTCGTATATAACAATTCATAAACGCCTGAAACGTTGCATTTTCTGCAATCTGTTTAGCTATCTGTTGCATGTAATTAATCATCCTTTCACTAAGCCTTCTCCCTACCAAATGATAATAATTATCACTCACTGATAAAAAAATTAGTCTCCCTAATTAGAAAGACTGATGATAAGAAGCGAATAGAAACAAATGTGGTGCTGATAACAATTGATAATGATTATCACTTTCAATTACAATTACATATTATAGGAAAGACTGAAATGACTCAACCGTCTAAAGACCTATATGGCAATATAAACCATCGAAATAGGTAAAAGTGTAGAAGAATATTTCGTTTCTTGTATCACTTGCGCAAGATTATTGATACAAGAAACGGCGTGACGACAAAATATTACGAAGAACTAGAAAACGTCAAAAAATTTCACATCCTAACATGCAAAATTTTTTGACGTTTTTTAATTAATATTTATTTAGTTACTAGAAAAGATGCCCAATATAGACAGAGTATCAACGTATATAAAGCCCCTCAGTATTAGCTATCTTTTCAAATAGATCAAGATTTTGTTCACTATATATGATAAACGCTAATCCACCCCCTCTAAATACAATATTCTTTTCAGGTATAATGAAGAATACATCAAGATGATCCGAAACAGCTAATTTAATGAGAGAAAGTAACATAGAATACTCATCAATGTTTATTAAATTTGATTCTTCACGATTTTTTGGTAATATTTCATTCCATTCCCTCTCGTAGAATTTATAATACATTGTATCTTTATACAAAGTTAATGGTACATCATAAGAAGCATAAAATTCAGATGATCCTAACCATATCAGTTCAAAAAATTTCTCGAATTTTTCTAAGCTTTTAAAATACGAATGAAATTCCTGATTTTTTTGTTGGAAATCTTTACTTTCCAATTTATCAAAGAATACTTCTACTTGACTAAACTTTTCATTACTTTTTATTTGATAAGGATAAATATCCAGTATTTTAAGATTCTCATACTCACAAAGTTGATATAGTAATTCGTCTACTTTTTTACTATCTCTATTTTTAGCCTCTATGCAAATACGATTTACTAAATTTTCTAATGACATGCCATATACCTTCTTTCATTATTTTCTTAATACTTCACCTTTTTTTCTCCTAATTCCAATCATTGTACGTGTAATACTCTTCAGATATTGGCATGTAATTTGGGCAGAAATCAAGCAAATGTCGTCTTCTTTTTTCAAGGGACGTATGTGATGAAAAAACATCACATACATCACGTTTATCGTTGACTTCAATATCTTTAAGACAAAACACTTCATTATCGATATCAACAAATGGACAGAAGTTACCGTATCTACACGATTGGCAGGAAGCTATTTTTATATTTTGTAGAAGCACTTTTTGTAGATTCACAATAGCAACTTCTGTAGCATCCGATGTCTTTGCTATATAACGTTAACTTTCTAAAGAAATTTCATAGTAGATACTTTCCAATTCGTCATTTTCTGATTGCTCATAAAATACTTTAGTTGGTATGATGGTAACCTTATCATCTATCAAATAATAAACGGACATTATTTTTTCGATTACCAACAGTTGGTCATCCCCTTTCAATTTTCTATTCTAAATATCGAACTTCGACAAACGTTATGTATCGTAGATCTCTGTCATTTCATATGTAAATAAACCGATATTTTACAACAAATAAAAGAATCCATTTTTTAAAAAATTTGTTCAAAATGGATTCTTTTTTAAAAGGTTTTAGCTTTCATAAAGTGAAATTTTAATGAGTGGGGGTTTTCTTCATCCCCCACTCATTATTAGTTGAACGAATCGGGCTTTACGGGCAGTTTATCTCCCAACTAACTTCTTTGCTTTTACCGAATTTTGAGGTGGAGGCATAACTGCCCGTTAAAGCAGGATATACAAGTTTGATCATTTTTTACAGCGTTACCGTTTTTGTTGCAACTGTTTGTTGAAATGCTTGATCATGCTCAACAAACACCATTGTCGGATTAAATTTTTGAATAAGCTCTTCAATCTGCATGCGCGAATAAATATCAATAAAATTCAACGGTTCATCCCAAATATAGATATGCGCTTTTTCACATAAACTTTTGGCGATAAGCAGCTTTTTCTTTTGTCCACCCGAATAATGAGATATATCTTTTTCAAATTGAATTCGGTCAAAGTCCATCTTACGTAGGATCGATTTAAATAACGTTTCATCAATCCCATGCTCCTCAATAAAGTCCGATAACATTCCCTTCAAATGAGAAGTATCTTGTTGGACATAGGAAATAATGAGGCCTGAACCTGCATACATCGAGCCTGTATGCTGTATCTGATCTCCTTGAATGAGTTTGAGGATACTACTTTTTCCGCTTCCATTCTTTCCATCAAGCACAATTCGGTCACCTTGTTCAAGTTTAAAGCTAATTGGCTTATTCACTATTTGGTTATCGTACTGAACAGACACATCGGCCAAAACAATCAATTCATTTGAATGAAACGTCAATGACTCTAATTTTAATGACTCGGTTTTTTCCACATTTTTCAACAGTTTTGACTTTTCCTCAATAGCTTTTTGTTGCCTTGATTCAAGGTTTTTTGCTCTCTTCATCATCTTCGCTGCTTTATGCCCTACAAAACCTTTGTCTAACTTAGAGCCTGAATTCGTTGTCCCATTTTTGGAAGCTTCCACTTGATTAGACCAACCGGATGTCCGCTTTGAAGATTGTTTTAATCGCCCTATGTCTTTTTGTAGACGCTCATTAGTTGCCTCTTCGTGTTCCTGCTGTCGATCAAAATTCAGTTTCCAAGAAGAATAGTTACCACTTTGAACTTCAATATTTGCCCTATTTATAGATAAAATATGATCAACACAGCCATCTAAAAAGTTTCGGTCATGTGAAATTAAAATAAATCCTTTTTTCTTCCTTAAATATTCAGAGACTATCTTTCGCGCTTCCGTATCTAGATGGTTGGTTGGCTCATCAATTAATAGAAATTGTCCCTCTGTTAAGAAAAGTGCAGCAAGTAACACCTTTGTCTGTTCTCCATTTGATAATGTATGAAAAGGTCGATACATGACCTCGGCATCAACGTCTAAATAGGATATTTCACGAAGAATTTCCCAATCTTCTGCTTGGGGGCAAATTTCCTCCATGATTTCATGGGTATACTTGTTTTTATCCGAAACTGGATAAGGGAAATAATTAAATTCGACCGAAGAATTGATTTTCCCACTATACTCATAATTCCCTAATAATAAATTAAAGAATGTTGTTTTTCCTCGTCCATTTCTACCGATAAATCCAAGTTTCCAATCCGTATCTATTTGAAAGCTTACATTTTCAAAAATATTGTCAAAGCTGCTTGGATAAGAAAAAGTTAAATTTTGAACTTGTATCATTGACATGATAATTCCTCCTTTGTATATCAACTCTTTTTACTTTTTATACAAAGTCGGCATATCCATCCATTTTAAATTTCTCCGCATAAGTTTGATGGATATTAACGACTTGTACGGAGTAATACATGCGTAACAATAGTATCTGAATCGCCCATTTCTCTCTCCCCTTATCGATTATTGTTTATGAGAGAATAAAAAAATCCTCCCAATTTGTAATTGGAAGGATTAGTCTTTTACTGATTGTAAATAAGTCCCTTAATTGCCAATGGAAACATGACAAATAAAGTATAAACTGATTTATAAAAATGGACAGACTAATCCTATATTTTGTAATTTGAAGTTTGAAGTTTGAAGTTGTTCATTTCAAATAAAAATATAGTTTAGTTAATCATCGTCCATTCATCAGTCCTCTCATAATTTGTATTTTTATTTTACCAAATTTTTTTATGAAATACAAATCAGCGTCGATATCAATGCAAAATTGAGTTCTAATGGTCGCCTGACAGTAAAATTTAGTGAAGTCTCCCCAATCTATATACCTATCCCTTCAATCTTTTTTGGACTATTATTGGCATTCGAATAACACTAAAATAGGAGTTCCCTTTTCGCCTTCCCAAAGCTCAACAAAAAAACAGTATCCATTAGGGAAATCATTTAGATACACTTCATCATCAGGGCTGATATTATATTTATATTTTGTATTCCATTCATACTTAATATCATTAATCGACAGTAGCTCTAATTTGCTTGTTTGTTCTGTTTAATAGTTACAGATAAATATCATTTCTACTAATCCATTAAAAATCATTTGTTCAAGTTCCAGTAACGTAGGAGTATCAGGGTAAACTTTACTTGAAACTAATGCATCATCGTTAAAAATCTGATTTTTGTCTTTGTCTATGAAATGGCCTTTTCTTCTCACAATAGTCATCCCTTTTTGTTTATTGTGCTTTCATTACTTCGCTATCCACAATCAAGCAAGATCGTTATCAAAATCTGATCTACCCTATCATTACACTAGTCTTTACTTCTAGCTCAAAATTTATATTATTTAAAAAAGAGTATGCTTTTCTAATAAATAAAGGCTGTTTTCTAAAAGATTGTTGCTATTAAGACATAAAGACAGATTAATAAGTACTGTCTTTTCAGAGGCTCAATACTCAAACATTGTGACATTATCCCAGTTGGTTACCTACATACGCTCATAAATGACATCATTATAAGCCTCATAGTTTCCATAAATATTTAGAAATAAAAAACAATTTATTAACAAACGGCAGACAAACAACGTTTTCTACAATAATAATTCTTAGACTAGAAAATATTATTGTAAGCTAGCAAAAATCAGTATAAAGATGATAAAATATTCTCATAAAGGGGGCTTTCAAATATGGGGAAATTAAGCAAAAGGAACATTCTGTGGGTTGTGCCAATCGGGATTTTAGGGGTATTCTGGTATTTTTACGGTCCACAAAAGGACATTACAGATAATGAATATATTACATATGTTAAAAACTATTCATTCGAAAATAGTAATAAGACATTAGAATCTGGCTTTGCCAACACTTGTAAAAATCCATATTGGGTATATTTTAAAACTCAAAAAGGACAGGACGTTGTAGAATTTAAAGGAGATTGTCCTGTCAATAAAAAAACTGCAAAAGTGAATGTTCAATTTTTAGTTGATCGGGATATGACAAATGTGAGATATGGTGCAATGCTCGTCGAGAATAAAATGCAGGAGGAAGCGGATCGAGACAAGTTCATACTCGCATTAGTAAGTAAATAGTTCAATTATGCCTCGGCATAATTGCGCCCGGTATTGAAAGAAGGTAAAAGCTCTCGTTTCATAAGAAAACGAGAGCTTCTTTTATTAAATTGAAGGATAGGATGGTCGATCTACAGTTAGCACCTTTCCCTCCCAACTTCAAGGTGGCGTATTACAGCCCGTTAATTTGGGATAAAATATAATTGAAGAATCTTATTCAACAGTAAAATCCCCAGAATTAGTTTTCACATTTATTGTATTAATACCATCCCCAATAGTCCCATAAGCACTATTTTTCCCTTTGTCATCATACATAATATTTTTCAACTTTATAACTGGTTTTCCGGAATCTCCTTTAAAATCTATTTTGAGAGATTTAGGATCTTGTCTGAAAGTTGTTTGGACATCTCCGCTTGTTGTAACAACATCTAATGAATTCATCATTTCTTCTATTATCATTGAAACATGCCCAGATTTTGTATTTATCATCCCACTTGGTGAAAACAACTCATCTATTTCTACATTTCCACTATTAGATCTCATTGAAATTTGGTCATTAGCTTTGGCCCTTTTAATAACTTGATCTCCAGATGTAGTTTGTATATTAATTCTATCGGCTATTACGCTTCCTATATCAATATCACCAGAAGTTGTATGTATCAACAATTCTCTATAAGCTCTTTCAGGTAAACTAACTTGTAAGATAACATCCTTTTCACTTCCTAATTTGATACCTATACTGTTTTCATTTGTTAAGTATGAAACTTTCAGCAATCCTCCTTCTTTTTCTATATTTAACTGATATTTATCTTTAAGATCCTTTTGAATTTCCCCTTCTAACTTCACTGTCATATCTTTTGTCGCGCTCGGTATAATTTTAATATCAGCAGCTGTAGTTTCGAAATTAATATCTTTAATAGTATCGATCTCAATCTCTTTTTCTTCTTGAACAGATGTTACTTTGGCAAAACCGGGTCCTATAAACGAGTAACCTATTATTGCAGCTATACAAATCAATATACCGCCAACAACTTTTTTCATTATTCTTACCTCCTAAAATAACATTCAAATACACAATCTCTAAGGTCATGTATTCTCCCCTTTTATACTGCTTTAATTTTATCGATCAAAAGCGTCTTTTCTCTTACCTATCTCTTACAAAAACCTTAATTTTCCAATATAATTAAATAATCGGGTGTGAAATGCTTTAATTCTGAAAAAAAAGCTACTACTCGCAACAAAAAAACTCATGCAATTCATTACCTTTTGCATGAGTTTTATTTTGTTTATTTTACGGACTGGATAATGTTTAGCTCAAGTATTCGAATTTCCTTATTTAGCTTAGTAATAGCTGCTTCTATTTGTTCAAAGCTTTCCAAATGACTTTTATCGACATTGTGTGTGGGTAGCGCTCCCTTTAACGCTGCCTGCCCTGCATATAGAATTTCAAGTAAATCCAACTTTTCAAAATAAGCTGTGCTATATTGTATCTCCATTCTATCAAAGCCCCTTACTGTTACTTTTTCACTACTAATAACACGATGCCTTTATTAGCACTATAACCGAAAAAAGCAAGCACAAAACCACATCTTAGTCATCATTTATTAACCAATAAAATGCATATCAATAATGCAAATATATTTTCATAGGTTAAAGGATTTATTATTAATAAAGCGGCACTTTAATCAGTAGGGTTTTCCTCATTCCCCAATCATTATCAATTGAACGAATTAGGCTTTTACGTGACGTTTATCCCCCACCCACTTTTTCGCTTTTGCCGAATTTTGAGGTGGAAGAAATGATCCCTTATATATTATTTAAAATGGAATAGACAAATGTATCGTGTGCCAGCCCGTTTTGATACATATAATCTCTAAGAATTCCTTCCTTTTGAAAGCCTATTTTAGTTAGCAGCTTATTCGAGGCTTCATTTTCAATAAATACAACAGCACCTATACGAGTTAGCCCCATATTTTGAAAGCCATACGACACAATTTCGGTAACCGCTTCTTGCGTATATCCTTTTCGCCAATAATCAGGATGAATTTCATAACCGATTTCTGCTCGTCTATGTATAGGCGACCAGGCATGAAAACCAATTGTCCCGATTATACCCTTTTCTCCCTTCCTCTCAATGCCCCATCTTATCCCTTTTTTTGCGGCAAAGTTTTTTGAAAATAAGTCCACTAAATCTTCTGCTTGTTGTAACTCTATAAATGGTTCTTGTCCGTAATAGCGGGTAACTTCTTCATTAGAAAAGCAATTGAAAAGGCTTTGCGCATCATCCTGCGTCAGCTCTCTTAAAATAAGTCTTTCGGTCTCTAAATTTGGAAACACAAACTTCTCCCCCTTTAATTACATTTATTCTCCACACTCCCGTTAAAATCCTTTAATACAAAAAAGCACACCCAATAAAACGTGTGCTCACTTTGTTTATATGTTTTATCCAAAAATTTGTGCAGCTATAGCAAATAGTGTATCATTTCTAGTTGGCATTTTTTCAGTATGTAGAATCATCACTGGAGGTTTATTTACCTCTGTAAAACCACTTTGCTCTAACCATTTTAGAAATTTAGCATGACCGGATGGTACATCTATTCTTAATTTTCCATTATGATCCTTCGCTAATGTATTAATGATGAGACTAGCTGTTAGAGAATCAGGCGCAATAATAGGGCCTAAAATTAGATTAAGTGGTCCTAAAATGGATAATCCAAAGCCTATAATTTCCCCATGAGAATCTTTCATAACGATACATTGCTTCGATTGTTTTATTCTATTCTGTAGAAAATTACTTCTTTTAACTCCAAAGGCTACTGCATCTAAGCTGACAATATCGGCAAAATTTTGCTCATGAAAATCTTCAATTGTATACTCGTTACAGGCTAGGTTTTTGTCACTGAAAAAGTTGTTACTCAGATATTTATGTACATAATCAACAGTGGCAAAGCCCATTTTCTTATATAACGGTACACCCTCTTCCGTTGCGACGAGCATAATTGCCGTATATTCTGAAACACTTTCAATACATTTTTGAGTAGCTACTTTCCCAAGGCCAAGCCCTCTGTAATTTTCATGCACTATAACCATGCCTATAGAAGCTATATTTGAATCATATCTGATAATGGCCGCACTTGAAACAATTTCCCCCTCAGCATTTTTATGCCCAAATATTTCACCAGACTTCATCACTGTTCTAATTTCAAATTCATCGTAATCCCATCCGACAGAGTTAGATAGTGCAATTAATCCTGTAATATCATTTTCTTCGAATACTACTAAATGTAATTGATTAAATGTAGTCATTTCCCTCTCCCAATAAAGAACGTTTGTTTCTATTTTATATGTATACCCTTTTATGCACAAGTTTATTTTTTAAAAAAATTCAGATTCGTCATCAAAAGTTAGAAATGACATTTTTAAACGTTGTAATTTGAAAAAGGCCAAGGAAGCCTTTATCCTGTTTGAAAGCGAAGCGGCAGCAACAACAAATGTTTTCTGCGCGAAAGCAAAGCGGCAACGACAAATGTTTTCTGCGCGAAAGCAAAGCGGCAGCGACAAAGCGCCCAGCCGGAACGGAAATCAACCACAAGGTATGGTATAGAACCTAAATATTGAAATTATTTCTATATATGCCTTTTAAAAATTACAATTATCTATATAATAGAAGCTAGACTATGCACTCCTACTTTTAGCATATATAGGTGATTGAAAATGACATCTTATGAACGAATACTTATAATGGTCCCGCCGTTTCCCTAGCTACGTCTACTCTTTTCTAAAGAAGTAGATTTTGCTTGTAGGAGGGCAATAAGTTGAAAAAACATGTAGCACCATCTTTGTTATTAATGATTGTTCTTGTAGCTTTTCCACAGATTAGTGAGACAATCTATACACCATCTCTACCTGATATTTCAAATGCATTAAATGCTTCAAATCGCTCTGTACAGTTAACTTTAAGTATTTATTTTATAGGGTTTGCTATCGGTGTCTTTTGTTGGGGATGGCTTTCTGATTTTATTGGACGAAGACCGGCCATGCTAGGCGGTTTAATATTTTATGGTATTGGAAGTTTCATGTGTTTTTACGCAGAAACGATCACTTTTCTATTAGTAAGTAGATTTATTCAAGCTTTTGGGGCAGCGACAGGCTCCATTATTACGCAAACCATTTTGCGAGAAAGTGTATCCGGCAGTAAAAGACATGCGATGTTTGCGCAAATTTCTGCAGTCATTGCGTTTACTCCTGCTGTAGGGCCGCTGATTGGTGGTTGGGTCGATCAAGCACTTGGTTTTAGAGCTGTTTTCTTTGTACTCGTTGCGATGAGTATTTTGTTGTTTATCTATGCTTATTTCAGACTTCCTGAAACAACAGAACAATCAACTAGAAAAAGAACGGCTATTTTTCCAGTTGTAAAACGAATGATTTCATCTCCACGGGTTCTTGTCTTTGGGTTACTAATTGGTGGGATAAATGGTGTGTTATTCAGTTACTATGCTGAAGCTCCTTTTATCTTTATTGACCACTTCAATTTATCCCCTGGACTTTATGGATTTCTTGGTATAATTGTGGCTCTCGCCTCTATTATCGGTGCCATGATTTCTAAACGACTAGTCAACAAATATCAGCCAGAAAAAGTTATTCATCTCGGTTGTTTGGTTATGACTGTCGGCGCTTTATTACTACTAATCGTTAGTACATTACCATTGCCTACTATCGTCTTACTAATAGGCATGTTAGTGACCATTTTTATTACATTATTAGGATCAGGAATTGCTCTACCTAATTGCCTAAGCCTTGCGCTTGTCAACTTTCAGGACGTTATCGGGACAGCTGGCGCGATTTTCAGCTTAGGCTATTACTTACTCGTAAGCTGCATAACGTCAGGTATGAGTTTCCTGCATACTGGTTCTTTGATAATTATGCCACTATATTTCTTCATTTTAACGATGATTCTTTTCATATTCGGAAGAAAATTTATTGATTAAACTATTGTAGCGGGAATATATAAATCAATAGCGCTTCCTTTACTGGCCACCCTATATATCTATTAGGGTGGCCTTTTATTTACTGAAAATAATAATTGACTACTTCTTCAGCCGAATGAAAAATAATATTGCTTTGCGTTTTATAAATAAACTTTGGTGAAGTACAAGCTTTTTCAAGACTTTTTGCGTACTTTAATGTATCGGTCATTTGCTCGATAATCTCAGAATAGCCATCAAGGTTATTAGAGATCTTTGGCATCATTGTATCGGAAACGTCTAAAACAAGGGAAACTTGATCCTCCGCATAACTATTCAAATTAATGAAAAAGCACTCTTCCAAATCTTTCGAATGCTTGTCAACATTGATAACTGCTTCATTATAATTTGCGATTAGTCCTGTAGATGTCACTGTAATGGTAAAGCCTTGTTCAGTTAATTTTTTATTAATGGCATCTAACAATGTATTGACTTCCGCATCCATTTTAGGTGTTACAGTTGTCTGTATTAAATTATCACAATTTTGATGAAGAGTATCAATTTCTGCCTGCTTATCTACAAGTAATTTAAAGTTTGATATCGAATACACACTAAATCTCCCCTTTATTATAAGGTTGACATTAGCGCGATTTTTTAGTCATCATTCAACCATATATTTTTCAGATCAATCATCTGAAAGAAGAGATTACAAATGCCCTTAAATTCTTTAATAATGGGTGTTTTTTCAAATTATTGCTTCTGGTTTGTCTATCTTATTCAAATAAAGCTCCACGTTAGTTCAATTAGAATTTAAATTATTGAATTTCGCTCTAAGTCAAACACGTTGATTTGTTTCTCTTCGAATATATCTTCTAAAGTCTTAACTCCAAATTTATCTGCATAACTTTTTTCTTCTTCTGAGATGGGAATAATCATTAACCATGTAACTTGTTTTTTTTCGAAATTTACTGTTTGCAATTTATCTTCCCATAAAAATGGACTTGTAAATAAAATATGTTTCATAGAACTATTTGGCAAATACATATTAACTACATCTTTATATATTGCACCAGGATGGCATTCAAATTTAGAATTAATTATATTAAACGCACACGTACCAAGTATGTTAGGAAAGCATTCAAAATCACTTGCACCTACCAATTCAACTCTTAACGTTAATTCATTGTTTTCATAACCAATCGAAAAATCAGAAAGACCAATTGTAGAAAATGACATTACATCATCAGCAAATTTAATGTCTTTAGATGAAAGAATATCTATTGAACTTTCGTTATTTTTATCCCAATATTTAAAAACTTTAGATTTACCCCCAAATGCTTTCAGTGCTAATTGAGCAATTTGTTTGTTTTCTATTGATACGCTCACCAAAATCCCCCAATTACTTATGTATTTTCCTCATATTATCACATATTCTTATTCTACTTACCTGCACCGTTCGTTGAAAAACACTCCTCAATGGCGTGACCTTTCATAAAAAGTCACAAATAAATCAAAGTTATGTATATATTCTACGTATAGATTATGAAATTGAATTTTCAGTTCCTGTCTGGACAAGTACTTGTCATTTTTTAATTGAGTAATATTATCTTCTAATGATAATAGAGTTTTTATATTATTAACCAAATAATCTCTTTCTTCACTTGTATAATTCACTTGTACAACAAGTTCTAACAAAACCTCTCGAACTTGTTTTACATCTAAAAGCATCTTGTCTAATTTCATTGCATCAAATGGGATAGAATCTTTACTCATTAACCAATCTTGTTCAAAAATAGGCAGTACATATTGTGTTCGGTTTATCGTAAGATTTGGATATTCGTTATCTATATCTGCATTTAAATCTTTTTGATAGGATTCTTTAAACTCACTGAGGATTGCTTCATAGCTTTTACCGCTATATAAAACCCTATCTGGATGGTAGGCATAACTTTTTTTTACACTGAAAGAGGAGTATGGATAAAACCAAGTCATTAAAGAAATAAAACCAATAGTTATTACAACGAATCCTCCTAATACCCAACTGATTCTTTTACCTTTTATACTAATATAAACCCGCTCCCTATTTTCTATAATTTCTATGCTTCGTTAACTTATAACAAACCTTGCAATCTTTATGTATTCAAGGGGGCTCTTTTTCATTTGACACCCCCCATATTAAAGAAGTTAAATCAGTGTTTTTACCATGGTAAAATAGCTACTGCCAGGAGGATAATCTTTTATTTCTCCTACTACTTGATAACCCCTTGCTTCATAAAACGTACGTGCTTGAAAATCATAGGTAGTTAACAATGCCTTCGTAGCACCCATTTGCTTGGCTGTTTCTTCAGCTTTCGCTAGTAGCTGTCCTCCAATACCTTTTCCACGGAATTCTTGACTAAACCAAAACTTATTGATTTCTACCCACCCCCAATAAACCTCAGCAGTGATACCGCCAATCCATTGCTGTTGAAAATCGGTTACGATTATATTCAACGGACGAACAGAACCTTTTTTTCTACTTTCTTTATGATACGGTGAATGTTCATCGTTGTACTCTCTAATCTTTGTATTTAAAAACGTAGTAAAATCATCGTTATTTTCTAATAAAATCTCTACTTGATAATCCATATCTTTCCCCTTTCCATATGTATCTCTATGCTTTATAACGCTCCATTAGCTTATCCTGATGAGCTGAAAAAATTTCTTCAAGTGAAATATCATATTTATTAGCAATCACGATAATATTCCCTAAAACATCTCCAAGCTCCTCTACTAATTCTTGCTTATTTTCTTCATAGGATTGAATCTTTTCATCTGGTCGATCCCTACCAATTTCCAACGCTCGTATAGCTCTTGCTACTTCCCCAGTTTCTTCAGCTAGAAAGCCAATACGCGTAAAAATACTTAAATCAGACCAACCACGAGCATCATAGTAATCTTTCACGAATTTTTGAAACTGATTTAATTCCATTTCCATTTCCTCCATTTCATTCCTCTTAAAATTAAATTATACTATAAAAGTGAATCGGTGAAGTTTTTAATCCCCACTTCACTAACCGTTATTGCGGAAAAAACTCAGATATGGAGGAACCATTATGAATAGTATTGCAGTATTTTGCGGATCGAGCATCGGCGCTTCTGAAGCATATAAAGAAGGGGCTATTCTTCTAGGAAAAGAACTAGTAAAACGGAATATTACGTTAATTTATGGCGGAGCGAGTGTTGGTGTGATGGGTACAGTAGCTGACACGGTTCTTCGTGAAGGGGGCAAGGTCATTGGGGTTATTCCGACGTTGTTAGAGGAGCGTGAAATTTCTCATAAGCATTTAACAGAGCTAATTGTCGTCAATTCTATGCATGAACGTAAAAGCAAAATGATGGAACTAGCTGACGGCTTTATTGCTTTACCTGGAGGACCTGGTACGCTAGAAGAATTATTCGAAGTATTCACTTGGAATCAAATCGGTCTTCTGCAAAAGCCTTGTGGTATTTTAAATATCAATCATTATTATGATTTACTCATTGGGTTATTTGACCATATGCAAAACGAACAATTTTTACAAGCCCAATCTAGAAATGCCCTACTTGTAGATGAAGAGGTTGTGGCTCTACTAGATAAATGTGCAGCCTATGTTCCTCCTGCAGTCAAAACATATCAAACAAATAAATGAGCTAAGAGGATATTGTATGAATTCTATTAAAAATTCATTACTACCTTACATACTCAAAAAACAGCTGAACATATGCATTCAGCTGTTTTTCATGTTGTTGACTCTAAATTCAATTTGTGCTTTTAGTTTATATTCTTTCTTCTGTTTTGTTTCCTCGTTAGCGATAACATTAAAGTCAGCCATACCATTTACAACATATTGTCCCTCTGGAAATTCCTGATTCATAATTCGCTTCATAAATTCGATATATTCTTTTTTGTCCTGCGAACCGTAACCGCCACTCCCCCTATATTCTGTACGAAGTGGTTCTCCTTTAAAAATAACTGTACTTAATGCCGGTTCCTCCATACGGTAACTAATTTCATAATTTCGTGTCGTCTCCACCATCGGAAAATAAAATGGCGAAGCAGCATGAGATATTTTAACCTCTTCCTTATCACCTATATATTCTAGTTCTGCATATATTTTTAAAGGTTCATTCTCACCATACTCAGCTTTTTCTGTTACAAGTCGGTAAACAAAGTCTCCCTCAGTGACTTCCGCATTCATTCCCAAGTTTTCGGTATTAAGCGTTGCATTATCAACCTTTTTGTCATTGTTTTGTTGGCAGCCAAATAAACCCATTGAAAAAAACATTAAGGACAAAATCAAACTAATTTTTTTCATTTTCATCACTTTCCCTTATTGAATCAAGATGCGTTTTAATGCACATGTGTCCCTTCTATCTTAAACTGCAACGTTAGTTTAAGTACATTTCTTAACAATCTTCAAATCAATTTTAACATACATATCCAACATAAAAATCACCTCTAAGAATAACTAGCGAGGTGATTTCAATCAAACTGTGATCAATCTTTTTTACAAAGCTTAATAGGCACATACATACAAAAATATTAATAAGGAACAGCTTTACTCCTTCTTAACTGTTAGTTAAAGTTTCATTAAAACTACCAAGTTAAATCATTTAAGAATGTAAGAATATCTTTGTTCACGTCGTTAATGTCCGTGCCTATTGTCATTAAATGTTTAGAGTTCGGATACCCCTTTATTGTTTTATGATTCGTTGCAACGTTTTGAAAAATCACCTCTGCACTCTCTTTATACAACAGCTCATCTAATTCACCATATAATATACGAATTGGTGAGGTTACAAGTGCTAATTTATTCATCGTTGTACTAATTAGCTGTTGGAACTCAACTAATGAATCGATCGACATATTTTGAAGAAGTTTCATTTCTAAATTTATTTGCTCTTCATTTTTCCCTTCGAGTTGTTTGTATCCTTTTGCATAATGACAGACACGCTTCTGTAGAAAAGCAGCTTCCCTGTTTGTTGGCACTGACATTGTCACAACACCATTAATCTCCAACTCTTGACCAACTTTTAATGCAAACACACCACCGAGAGAAAGACCAATCACAGCTATTTTTTCAAAACCTTCATTCTTCAACAACTGGTAACCGTTTAGGACATCTTGCCACCAATCTGATGGTCTAAATGTGAGAAGTTCTTCTGCTGTTAAACCATGCCCACTATATAATGGTGCGTAGCAAGAATAATTGTTCTTTTGTAAATACTTCCCTAACTTTTTCATATCAATAGTATTGCTAGTAAAAGAATGTAAAAGTAAAACGGCCTTCTCTCCACCTTTATAGAAAAAAGGCTTAGGGGGTACTATTTTCATCATTATTTTAATACCTCACTAACTTATTCTTTGGCTTTAATTAAAAAGCTGAACATCGAATTTTTAAAATTCCATGAAAGTATAACATCCAATCGTTTTGTTATTAGCACTTACTTTTCATGGCAGTAGCTCTTCTGTGAAATAATCTACTACTTTACAGCCAGCACCTTGAGCAACGATATTGTATGCTGTAGTTGATTTTATTATCTGGACATTACTAGTAGGATAATGCATTAGTCGATTTCCATTCGTTATCATACCAAGTTTTAGGCCCTGCTTTTTCAAATTGCGCTACATACTATTCAAATGTTCAAATGGAACACAATGATTTTTAAATTCCTGTAAGTAATCCTCTAACATCTCTTCCGAAGACAACATGATAGAATATTCTTTGATTAATTGCTGATAGACTTTATCTTTCCATACATATCCATGATTATCGAACTCAATAAAGCGATGAACATAATTTTCTTTTAAAATATGTGATAGATGTGGTATTAAACGCTCGTATTGCTGATCTATAAATGAGCGAACAGAACTATCTCGATTTAGCAATGTTCCATCTAAATCAAAAATCACAGCTTTAATCATTAGTATCCGTCTCTTTTATTTAATTCCTCGACTACGTTTTTTCACTGCCACTACGGCTATTAACACCATTACTAACTTCATCACCAAAATCAATGCATACACGCTAAAAGATATGATCGCTGGCAAAAGAACTAACCACCATGACCATGCAATCACACCCGAAAGTTTTAATACTACAAATACAATTGTTAAAACTTCAGCAATTCCCAAGTTCGCACCACCTATCAAATTGGAATATAAAATAATAGATATCTAAATTTCGCCATTCAATTTAATTGTTATACAACCATTTAAGCACTTATATGGAACATTTTAAACTTTTAAACTTCTTTCAAAACATGACGAAACTTTTTCATTTGGAAATTCGTCTAAATATTGGAAATTTTAATTTCCAAATTAAAAAAGGGAGATATAATCATGAAAAAACCAATTAAAAAATCTTGGATGATTGCTTCAGCATTAACAATAGGAATGGCTGTTCTAACGCCTCTACAAGCAGGAGCTACTTCAGTAAAACCAACAAATGGTGTTACTGTTCAAATCGAACAACAAATTACAGGAACGATTAAAAGCTTTAGCCTTGACGGATCCGGGGTTTACTTAAAAGGTAGAGACGGTAAAAACTACTATATCAGTTTCTATAAATTTTCTAAAGAACAACGAGAAAAAATGAACTTAGTAGAAGGACAGGAAATTACAGTTGAAGGCGGTGTAGTAGAGAGTCATACAGACTTTTACACTTTCGAAGTGTATAAAAATGAGAAATTGCCTAAAGAAGTAACCAATGAAGATCTAACAAAATTAGAGAAAATGTTTAATGAATTGACGAAGTTGGAAATAAAATTGCAGGCTGAAATGGGTGAAATGACACAAGAAGAGTTTGACGAGAAATATGAAGAAATCACAAAAATTTATGAAGCTATGTATAAAATCGAAAGGCCATATACGATAGCTAGTTGGCAGCCTCAACCATTTGAAGAGTATCTAGAAATTTACGGACTTAGTAAAAAAAATATAATTATTGCAGAAAATGATAAAAAAGAGCTCAAAGCCCTTTATGAAGAGTGGGTAAAGCTTGAAAAAGATGTTCAAATAGATGAGGCTAATTTAAAAATGGAAGAAATAGACAAAATCCTCAAACCATATTATCTCCAACTTCGTCATCCACTTCCAACATTTGAAGAATACATTGAAGGCATTAATTTAGATATCTCTGCTGATGATTTAGCGAAACTAAAAACTATTTATGAAGATTACCGAAAAGCAGTAGGAGATGACAATTCCAAATTAATGAGAAAACTTATGGGGGAATTCTATAACATCATTGGTCAGTTTAGAGTACTTCCAACGTTTGAAAAATACATGGCTGTCTATCAATTCAAAATTAATAAAGCGGATAGCAAGCAATTAAAACAGCTTTATGAGGAAATCTCAAAGCTTGATAAAAAAGAAGAACAAGCGAAAATAAAAGAGAAATGGGAAGAATTCAATACTATTTTAGAGCCATATATTAAAGCAAATAAAGATATTCTAATCTCAGCTTCTAAACTAACAATTAATGGCCAAGAATTCCTACCACATTAAGCAAAAGAATCGGGAGTCCCAGCAATCATTAACATGACTGTTGGGATCCCTTTTTTTGTTGATGCCACAATTAAAGAACTTCCTTTAAACCTTCCTTCCATAAATATGATAGATTCCCCCCTTCACCCTTCTCCTTCGATGCATCCAAAGGCAGGTGGTGAAAATTATTAACACACTCATTATTAATATGGAATTTTTAAAACTTTTTCAAAAAACGACGAACCTCCCTATTTGGTAATTCGTCTAAATATTGGAAATGGTAATTTCCAAATTAAAAAAGGGAGATATGATCATGAAAAAACCGATTAAAAAATCTTGGATGATTGCTTCAGCACTAACAATAGGAATGGCTGTTCTAACGCCCCTTCAAGCAGGAGCTACTTCAGTAGAACCAGCAAATGGCGTTACTGTTCAAATCGAACAACAAATTACAGGAACGATTAAAAGCATTGGCGAATCCGGAGTTGACTTAAAAGGTAGAGACGGTAAAAACTACTATATCAGTTTCTATAAATTTTCTGAAGAACAACTAGGACAAATGAAATTAGTAGAAGGACAGGAAATCACAGTTGAAGGCGGTGTAGTCGAGAGTTATACAGACTTCTACACTTTCGAGATTTATAAAAAGTCATTGCCTAAAGAAGTAACAAATGAAGAGCTAACAAAATTAGAAAAAATGTTTAATGAAGTGAAGAAGTTGCAAAAAGAATTTTCAGATGACATGACAGAAGAAGAGTTTGACAAGAAATTTGAGGAAATTGGAAAAGTTTATGAAGAGATGTATAAAATTACAAGACCTTATACAGTAGCTAATTGGCAGCCTCCAACGTTTGAAGAATATATGGATGAATTTGGATTCGCAGAAAAAAATATAATTATTGCAGAGGTTGATAAAAAAGAGCTTAAAGCTATTTATGATGAATGGTTAAAACTTGAAAAAGATGGCCAAGAGGAGAAGGCTAATGAAAAAATGGAAAAATTTTACGAAATCCTCAATCCATATCTTGAAGAGCTTCATCCACCTCAAACATTTGAAGAATATCTAGAAAACATCGAGTTAGTAGATATCCCTGCTGAAACTTTAGCAAAACTAAAAAGTATTTATGAGGATATACCAAAAGCAGAAAAAGATTACAATACTGACTTAGTAGATAAACTATACGAGGAATTTTATGACATCATTAGTCAGTTCATAAAACCTCAAACATTTGATGAATACATGGCTGACAGCTATGAATTCAAAGTTAGCGAAGCGGATAACAAGCAATTAAAACAGCTTTATGAAGAAATCCTAAAGCTAGATTACAAAGAAGAACAAGCGAAAATTGAAGAAAAATGGGAAGCATTCGATACTATTTTAGAGCCATATTTTAAGGCAAATAAAGAAATTCTAATCTCTGCTTCTAAACTAATCATTAACGGCCAAGAATACCTACCACAATAAATAAAAGAATCGGGGTGTTTCAACAATCATTAAAATGATTGTTGGGATTCCCCTTTTTGTTGATTCCACAACAATTTTTGGGGATTTATTCAAAGTCTATCGGCATTGTAAGTATAAGAAGAACCTTCTTTAGCCAGTGTGGAAAAAACACTACTTTCAATTTTTATGGCAAATCTCATCTCCATTTATCTCCCCTGACCAATAGTTACTGCTCAAACTTTAATGTTAACTATTTAAACACTTAACATGGAATGTTTGAAACTTTTCAACTTTTTCAAAAAACGACGAACCTTTTCATTTGGTAATTCGTCTAAATATTGGAAACAACAAGTTCCAAAGTAAAATAAGGGAGATATGATCATGAAAAAACCAATTAAAAAATCTTGGATGATTGCTTCAGCACTAACAATAGGAATGGCTGTTCTAACGCCCCTTCAAGCAGGAGCTACTTCAGTAGAGCCAGCAAATGGTGTTACTGTTCAAATCGAACAACAAATTACAGGAACGATTAAAAGCGTCCACGGAGACGGGATTAACTTAAAAGGTAGAGATGGTAAAAATTACTATATCAGTTTCTATAAATTTTCTGAACAACAACTAGAACAAATGAACTTAGTAGAAGGACAGGAAATCACGGTTGAAGGCGGTGTAGTAGAGAATTATTCAGACTTCTTCACTTTCGACGTTTATAAAAAGTACTTGCCTAAAGAAGTAACAAAAGAAGATCTAACAAAATTAGAAAAAATGTTTAATGAAGTGAAGAAGTTGGAAAAAGAATTGTCGGGTGAAATGACAGAAGAAGAGTTTGACAAGAAATTTGAAGAAATCAATAAAGTTCATGAAGCTATGTATAAAATTACAAAGCCGTATATGTTAGCTAATTGGCAGCCTCAACCATTTGAAGAATATATAGAAGAATTTCCGTTTAGTGAAAAAAATATAGTTATTGCAGAAAATGATAAAAAACAGCTTAAAGCTATTTATGAAGAATGGGTAAAACTTCAAAAAGACGGTCAAGACGAAAAGGCTACAGAAAAAATGAATGAATTTTACGAAATTCTCGATCCATATTTTGAACAACTTAATCCACCTCAAACATTTGAAGAATATATGAAAGAATTCAATTTAGTAGATATCCCTGCTGAAACTTTAGCAAAACTAAAAACTATTTATGAGGATATCCAAAAAGCAGATAAAGATCACAATTATGACTTACAAGATAAACTTTACGGGGAATTCTATGACATCATTGAACAGTTCATAAAGCCTCAAACATTTGAAGAATACATGGCAGACTATGAATTCAAAGTTAATGAAGCGGATAGCAAGCAATTAAAACAGATTTATGAAGAAATCTTAAAGCTAGATAAAAAAGCAGAACAAGCAAAAATTGAAGAGAAATGGGATGCATTTCACACTATTTTAGAGCCATATTTTGAAGCAAATAGAGAAATTTTAATCTCTGCTTCTAAACTAACAATTAACGGTCAAGAATACCTACCACAATAAATAAAACAATCGGGGTGTCTCAACAATCATGAATAAGACTGTTGGGATTCCCCTTTTTGCTGGTTCTACAATAATTTAGCCCCCCTTCCTGAAATACGATAAATATACCTCCCCTTTCTACTCCGATGTCATTCATAAGCTGGTGGTGGAATTGATTAACACCTTCATTTCCAACAATATGTACCTTGTACTATTGCTACTGCCCAAGCTTTATTGTTATACCCCATTTAAACATTCAACATGAAATCTTGGGAAATTGTATCTTTCCCAAAAAATAACGAACCTTTATATTTGGTAATTCGTCTAAATATTGGAAACAAAGAGTTCCAAAGTAAAAAAAAGGGAGATACGTTCATGAAAAAACCGATTAAAAAAACTTGGATGATTGCATCAGCACTAACAATAGGAATGGCTGTTCTGACGCCACTTCAAGCAGGGGCTACTGCAGTAGAACCAACAAATGGTGTTACTGTTCAAATCGAACAACAAGTTACTGGAACGATTAAAAGCGTCCACGGAGACGGGATTAACTTAAAAGCCAGAGATGGTAAAAACTACTTCATCAGTTTCTTTAAATTTTCTGACGAGCAACTAGAACAAATGAACTTAGTAGAAGGACAGGAAATCACAGTTGAAGGCGGAGTAGTAGAGGATTATTTAGACTTCTACACTTTCGAAGTTTATAAAAAAGACTTGCCTAAAAATGTACCTAATGATGAGCTAACAAAATTAGAAAAAATGTTTAGTGAAGTGAAGAAGCTAGAAAAAGAAGCTTCAAATGTGAAAAATATGGATGAGGCTGAAAAGAAATATGAAGAAATGAATAAAATTTATGAAGAAATGAATAAAATCACGAAGCCATATTATTTAGCTAGTTGGCAGCCCCAACCTTTTGAAGAGTTTCTAGAAGACTACGGATTTAATGAGAACAATATAGTTATTGCAGAAAATGATAAAAAAGAACTTAAATCTATTTATGAAGAATGGGTAAAGCTTGAAAAAGATGGTCAAGATGAAAAGGCTAAGGAAAAAATGAAAGGATTCAATAAAATACTCCAACCATATCTTGATGAGCTTTATCCAACTCCAACGTTTGAAGAATATATCGGACGCTTGGACTTAATAGATATCCCTGCTGAAACTATAACAAAACTTAAAAATATTTATGCAGATGTACGTAAAGCCGAAAGAGAAGAGAACTATGATTTATTTGGTAAAATCTGGGCTGAATTCCACGACATCCTTGGTGAATTCATAATACCTCAAACGTTTGAAGAATATATGTCTAGCTTTGAATTCAAAGTTAATAAAGCAGATAGCAAACAATTAAAACAACTTTATGAAGAAATCTTAAAGCTAGATAGAAAAGAAGATTCAGCAAAGATTGAAGAAAAATGGGAAGCATTTTACAATATATTAGAGCCATATTTTGAAGCAATTAAAGCTATTCTAATCTCTGCTTCTAAAATAACAATTAACGGCCAAGATTACCTTCCTCAATAA
Source organism: Lysinibacillus sp. G1-3 (assembly GCF_056322905.1). Classification (NCBI taxonomy): domain Bacteria; kingdom Bacillati; phylum Bacillota; class Bacilli; order Caryophanales; family Bacillaceae; genus Lysinibacillus; species Lysinibacillus sp. G1-3. Next base: position 6,735 of record NZ_JBWHYQ010000009.1, on the reverse strand, counting down.
ATAAAAGAATCGGGGACTCAAAAGTTTGCTCCGTCCACCAAGTACAGACTATTTAAATATTTCAATATATTTGTTATCCTTTAAATAAATACCATATTTTAAGGGGTGATAGATTGACGTTTGATTTATTCAAAACAATTGCTCGTTAGGGGACGAATGCCGAAGTCAGTGATTATAGGTGAACACCTACTAGTGGAAGATGGAGCAGTCCGTCTTACAGTGGTTGACACAAAAGCATAAAATCAATCGTGGTCCGGATCAAAGGATGAAAAAAGTCTTTGTGAAGCAGGAACTAGAAGTAATCGTTTTGAAGAGCAAGACGGTGAATTCGTACATTCCCTATAAAAGCCTGTTACTGCTATTGCAGAAAAAGAAAACGGAACCCTTCCTTCAATGTTGAAATAACATTTGGAGGAAGAGCAATTGAGTAGAAAAAATGAGAATACAGCATTTCAATGTGAAAATTGTAGTACGATGGTTGAACCATTAAGCAACGGCAGCTTCAGAAATCATTGTCCAAATTGTTTATTTTCGAAACATATGGATAATGTTCCTGGTGACAGAGCGAGTACTTGTAAAGGTTTGATGAGACCAATTGCAGTAGATTATACTGGCAAAAAAGGCTTTCAACTTATCCATCAATGTACAAAATGTCAAAAAAAGAGTCGAAATAAAGTTGCTGTTGATTCCATTCAAGAGGATCAAATTATTCACTTTATGCAATCGATTATTTAGTTAATTATTTATAAAAGATACATTGGAAATAAACTTCAATGTGTCTTTCTTTTTCATAATAATCCAATGTTTATCGTATTCATTTTACTTCTATAGCAAAAATATAAGAAGAACTACCATTATCCCATCTTCCGAAAACACTATAAATATAAGTCCCTTTTATTTCGGTACAAAGAAAACACTATCTTGTACTTCCCTCCTAACATTAAATTTTATTCTTTGATTTAGATTCAATTCAAATTAGACGCGTTTTTTATTATGTATAACAAAAAAATGAATGTAATGAATAATTAGCAATCCTATATGACACATTACATATAGGAGGTGGAAGAATAATGACTAGAATAATTGGTGTAGAACAATCATTAACAAACGTTGAAGACGCTTTAAAAGCAAAAGGTTATGAAGTTATTCAGCTTCGTACTGAAGAGGATGCAAAAAAATGTGATGCTTGTGTAATCACTGGGCAAGATCGAGATATCATGGGAATTAGCGATCCTGTCATGGCGGGACCTGTTATTGACGCTGATGGTCTTTCTGCTGACGAAGTACTTCAACGTGTCGACAAATATTTCCACTAATAAATAACTAGGTGCTGTCGCTATAGCTTTGTTGACTATAGCGCAGCACCTTTTAATATTTATGTCGATTATAGAATGGACATTAATATATTTGCCCATTCAAAGCATATCAATTATGCCTCGGCATATTGCATCCGGAATTGGCTTTGTGAATAGAAGCCTATCATCTTCCCAGAAGCAATTTTTACAAATTCCATATGTATATGGCATGAACAAGTATTACTTTTGTAGGCTTGGTGAAAAAACGTTTTTGAGTGCACCAATTATTCCGGGCACAAGAAAGACAATGCCAAAAAAGATAGTAAGTAAATTGAAATTTTTTGTTTCATAAAAGGTAAACCACTCTTTGAAAATTGGCGATTCAGTAATTCGTCCAAATAGCGTTCCACTAATATCTCGATAATTAGGAACCCACCCTATTGCTTCTAATGTAATAAAAATTATTTGTGACAATACAAATACACCAATAGAAGATACCCAAGGTTTTTTCAAAAATGGAGTATGATGTTGTTTATTAGCCAAGTAATTCCCTCCCTCTATTTAATTCTATTTATACATATACGTAAAATCAAGGGTTAAATACCAATATTAAACAAATCTACTTAACACCGTTTGCCTTTTCCATTCCATCCAACATGTTTTGTTGTGTGAAACAAAATCCTTGTAATGAATCACCAATAATGACCTAGATACATACAACATATTTACACCCTTTCATCATTCCACTTATGATTTTAGCAAGAAATTTTAATGAAAAAAGACGCGCTTGCTAACCCTCATTTCACTTATTTTCTTGTTGAATTACAATACTTCCCCTATTAACCAATCCTTTTCGTTGCTTCACAACAAATAAAGAAAGTTTTCTATTGCAATTTCTTAAGAAATCTTCATAAATACCCTCATTAATTATTAATTATTAATTATTTCCATTTACAATAATGATACTGCCACAAAATTCTATAGGAGTGCTTTATGTACTATAGGCAATCTCAAAGTTAAGGACCAAAGGTAGTTCGTACAATGACAAGCGGTATCGTATGAAAAGGAGATAAAAATATGAAAAAACGAAATTTAATTATGGTGATTACTTTTCTTTACACAGGTCTGACCTTATACTTCATGTTCTTAGGCTTTAATCGTCTTGACGGTTATGAAGAATACAAAAGCGCCGGCTACGAATTTCTGCTCGTCCCATCAGGCGTTCCTTTGAATTTCCCTAGATTTACATTTTCTTGGTTATATGATTTCGGAAATATAGCAGCATTTATCCCCTTTGGTATCTTATTTCCTTTACTCAATCAAATTAATTATAAAAAATTTATAGGATGGTTCATTATTGTGATTCTTGGATTGGAAACGATTCAATCTTTAGCGTATCTCGGGACTTTTGATGTAAATGATGTTATTTCAAATAGTATAGGTGCAACAATTGGATATGTTGTATACAAAGTTGGGTTCACTTCAAACCTGACTATAAAAAAACTCATTGCTTCATCCATAACTGCCATTATACTGTTAGTTGGCGTGATGATTGTCTCTGAAGTCTTAGATAAACGAGTTAGTCCGGTACAACCATTGCATGCTATTAAAGAAGTCACAGGAACTAAACCACTAACGAACGAAGTACCGACTTTCACTGTAGCTGGACATAAAATTGAACCTCAATTCAATTTATATAGTAATAATGAAAATACTACCAAAACCTATACTTATACTATTGAAGATAAAGAGGAGCTATTATTTTTTCTAAACATTGGCATTCCCGATCAAGAGGATTTCATAGGTGAAGTGACCATAATTACGGACGGAAAAGTAATATTCAAAAAAAATGAAGTGAATTTGAAAGAAGAATCCGAAACAATTGAAATGCCATTAGAAATTCCGTTATATTACGAAGCTAAAGAAATGACCATTATGATCACAGGTAATATAATGCTATGGGATGTAGGCTTCACAGAACTGAAGCATTGGTGGGAATAGAGTGATTCATTTCGTTATTGGAGTAATTGCATCTTTCTTAACAGTGTAGAAGAATGTTCTTATTTATACCATTCTGGACGTTCTCTTACGTTTCATAAATAAAGTGAAGCTTAGGCTCAAAATTTTATTGAGTACTTGGGTTTCACTTTGTTTATTGTATATTTTTTATTTCAACGTTGTTGAATCGAAAAAAACTTTGTGACAACTAACTTTAGAAATTTAGATAGTACAAATACAAATTTAACGAATCGCATCCACATTGAAGCTATCAATGATGACATCGCCTCTCTAATTTCTATCATGTATCAAACATTTGTATATTAAAAATTTTTTGATTGAAACAGTTATTTTTCTTGCGCTTTAATGGCAAAATTGATTCTATATAAATTTTGAAATTAATCCTACCTTTATAACAGCGCACTTAAAAATTATTTCATCCTTTCAAAGAAAAAAAGCCACATCTTTTTAGAAGATGTGACTACATACATTTGATTAATCAAATTCTAAAATGTTTTTTTCTACTACAACTTTGTAAACATCTATAGTACTAATTAAAATCGTTTTATAATGTTCTGTTTCAGTAAATGAATACCAAGGCTTCTCATTGAACCCATTAGAAATTTCTTCCGTAAATGTTTCTTGTTCAATATTATTTTTGATTTTATACTCTTCTTCATGACCTTCGTTATAGTAAAACTTCACTTTATACTCATACTCCATAAGTCAACACCTCCCATCTATCTATAGAATGGATTGTAATGACAAGAAATATGAGCATAATAAAAAGCCACACCTAGTTAGGTATGACATTTGCCTCTGCTTTGTTAAATAATTCTTACTGCACAGTATTGTACTCCATATTTATAGAACCTTAAATGTTGTTAAAGATAGGATTAAGAGCTCAATATAAAAACACTTTAATAAAGTAAATAATTAAACTGACAGCAACAACCGTATTGAACACCAACGCAATCTTATAATGAAACTTAATTTTAAATAAAGACACCAGTAAATTATGTAGAAGTAAATACATTGTTAATACAACAAAATGCATGATAGAAAACACGAAACTCATTATGACTAAAGAAGAGCTACTCAAATCTCCTGGAAAACTATCTGCAGCTGTAAAACGTATACTGCCCACAAAAAGTACAGTTATCTACAATAACGATAAAACCATTAGATTTGTTGCATATTTCTCCAAAAATGAAACTATAACCCGTTATTTATAATAAAAAAGCACCGATAATTAAAGGCGCTTTCATTTTTGAGTTTGATGACTTTTATTAGTTGATTACTCGCTCCAATTCTACACACATAATTCTTTAAAATTACACCCTTTGCAGTGCAATTCTTCAGTGGTTTGCTCAAATTCCTCAAAGTCCACGGGTTCATTCGAGAAAATATCCGCCTGATATTGAATTTGAACTATCACTATGCAAGTTTGAAAACGATAGCTCTTTCTGATTCTGTTAAATCGTAATAATGAACCGCCATATGGTCCTCCACACTCTTATCCATATCTGAGTCGAATATTATGTATTGTGCTAGGTATTTCGAATGCCATTTGTTTTTCACCTTCTTTTTTCGTTATTCAATTTCGTAATTCAATTTCGTAATTCGGTATTAAATTACGATTTAATTACTAGTGAACGCATTCGGGATAACAGATATGAACGAACTAATGATGATAGTAGATGATGAGGGAACAGATAACTAAACAAAGTTGTCTGTTTTTTATATGTACTTTCGATATCAAATTTCCTAAAATGGAAATATAGAGGGAGGATTTTTAAATGAAAAAGCTATTTTATATAGGCGCTATGTCTGCATTATTACTTTCTGGATGTGGTGAAGAAGAAACTGCTACAATTACACCAGATGAGTTTAAAAAGTTGGAAAACGGTATGAGTCCTGATGAGGTAAAAGAAATTGTAGGTGGCATATCGAAAAATCCAGATGCCAAAGAAAATGACAACTTATTATTGGAATTAAACTACGATGGAGAAAATGGCGTAGATAAAGATTCTTCAGTATCACTTATTTTCAAAGATGGAAAATTAAATTCTATTATAGAAGATGGTTTAATAACAGAGCAAGTAGAGCTGACTAAAGAACAAAAAGAAAAAATTGCTGAAGATGTATCAAATTCAATGGGTAAAGCTTCAACTGATGCCGTTGACAAATACGAATCAACATTAAAACAAATTATTGCCAAGACTAAGAGTAATTCTAATATCACTATGAAAGACAAGGAATTAATTGAAGCCGGAAGATATAGCATTGAATTAACAAGTGATATTTTTATCTTTATCGATATGAATAAAGAAAATCACTTTGAAAAAATTAGTGCTGCTGTCTCATCGAATGCTTTTGCATCACAAAATAAAGAAGTGAAAATTGCATTCGAAGCATTATTACAAAGTGTAGATAATACTTTAAGTATTCAGCAACAATCAGCTATTCTGGAGAAACTTGGATTTACAGGTGATGGGAAATTAGTTGATCACACTAAATCACATAGTCATAGTCCTTTTATGTACACATACCACAGTAGTATTGAAAATGATTCTGCAATATTGCAAGCTAAACTAAAATAAGTCGCTCAAATGAGTGGCTTTTTTCTTTTGATATAGAAATCATTTGATTTATATTTCATATGATTTATAATGGTATTTAAAAAAGGAGTGTTAGGCATTGAAACTTACAGAAAAAGTAGAGGCGGTTGTTAGGGCTGCACAAGATGCTAAAAATGGTGAAGGCGAACATACATCATATCGAATCTTTAAGGAGTGTGGACTTACACAGGGGGCAATCAAACGCTATGTAGATGGTGTTAGCGACATCAGTCGTATGGGATTAGGCGTGGCTGAAAAGCTTGGTGAATACTATGATAATCATCTTACAAAATAATAAAATGCATTATGTACATAATTTCATAAAGGAGTAACGGCAACATGGATTCATTTTTAATTAATGACAAAGTTTGTAATATTAACATCGTTCCCTATGAAGACAAATGCGGACTAAGAGACGATGGAACTTATTTGATTTGTTACAGAGGATGGAATCTCGATTTTCACTACGATGATAAAGAAATACTATACGCTTCTATACCTGAAGATGGACCCTATTTAATAAGATTCGGAAGCACTCCATTTCCTACTTTCGGTAGAGATATAGAAAAAGTAAAAGAATACTTACAGGAAAAACACGGAATAAGAGATTTTCAATATTATGACCCCGATAGTGATGAAGTTAGTTATGTAAGTTTTTAATCTAAAATTAGAAAAATGACCAAGACGGCAATTATGAACTGCCCCCCGTCAAGTAGACAGCGGAAATAATAAAAAATGTATTAAGCGGCTTGAGCCCTAAATTCTAAAGGACTCAAGCCGTTTAATCGTTTCTGATAACGATCGTAATTATAAAAATGAAT
>NZ_JBWHYQ010000089.1:0-255 GCF_056322905.1 Lysinibacillus sp. G1-3 | reverse complement strand
TAGCTTTGACAAGTGGAGCAACATTAATTATAAATGAAAAACACAAATCTTTTGATCCAATAGAAATAAGTAGGTTAATAGTCGAGAATGAGGTTACATTTACTTATATACCACCTTTATTATTGACGAATGTTTATGAGGAATTAAAAAAATATAAAAACAATGTTAAATTAAATAAACTATTGGTTGGAGTTGAATCCATAAGAGGGAAAACATTAAATAGTTTTTATAATTTGAATAAAGAAATAGAAATAA
>NZ_JBWHYQ010000088.1:0-255 GCF_056322905.1 Lysinibacillus sp. G1-3 | reverse complement strand
CATCATTAGGACCCAACATACATACTTTAGCACCTACTAATGACCACCATAAAAGTTCCCATACAGATACATCAAAAGTATAGGTTGTTTTCTGCAAAATAGTATCTTCTTCATTTAGTGGATATTTTTTTTGCATCCAGTTCAATCTATTAACCAATGATTTGTGTTCAATCATTACTCCCTTAGGCATTCCAGTCGTACCAGACGTGTATATAACATATGCTAAATTTGTTGGCTTGTTAATTTTCTCAAGGT
>NZ_JBWHYQ010000087.1:0-255 GCF_056322905.1 Lysinibacillus sp. G1-3 | reverse complement strand
AATCTTCCTGATATAGGAATACCAATCACTATATCTTCTTGTTGGCTATATTTAGATAAAAGAATGGTGTATGCTGACAATAAAACCATATGCATTGTTGTACCTGTTTTATTTGTAAGTTCTTTCAACTTACTCGTGAGTGTTTTATCTAATTCAAAACTAACACTATCTCCCTCATAACTCTTAATAACAGGTCTTTCAAAATCATAGGGTAAGTTTAATACTGGTATCTCATCATTAAATCTTTGCAGCCAA
>NZ_JBWHYQ010000086.1:0-255 GCF_056322905.1 Lysinibacillus sp. G1-3 | reverse complement strand
TTCGGATAGTTCGGATCTATTGGTAAGTATGCTCCTCCTGCTTTTAGAGTGCCTATTATTCCCACTACCATCTCCAGCGATCTTTCTACCATTATTCCTACTATCGAATCAGCTTTAACACCTTTAGCCCTTAATTCTTTCGCCAAATTATTGGCCTTTCTATTTAATTCTCTATAAGTTACCTCTTGATCTTCTAATACTACCGCAACCTTATTCGGTGTTTTGTTTACTTGATCTTCAAATAATTCTACTATT
>NZ_JBWHYQ010000085.1:0-255 GCF_056322905.1 Lysinibacillus sp. G1-3 | reverse complement strand
CACTTGCAACACTAGAAATGACGCCATTACCAAAAGATATTAAAGAGAAAACAGCTGAAGAGCTGGTCTTTCTTTACCGACAGGTAAAGGGAATGAGAGCCCCACAGTTACCGAAAGCCAAGCTTCTCATTGAAGCCGCGCAAAACTCTATCGGACTGACAGAAGGAACACAGATGGCCCAACACGAAATCGCCACGCTCTTACGTCAGTATCGGTTATTAGAAATCGAAATTGAAACTGTAAATAATCAATTAG
>NZ_JBWHYQ010000084.1:0-255 GCF_056322905.1 Lysinibacillus sp. G1-3 | reverse complement strand
TTAAATAATTTCGAACAATATTCCATACTAAATTTTATTATTTTATCTTCTTCTAAAGCATCTAATGTTAAATCAACCTTGGATACCTTTCTATCCTCATTGTATTGGTAAAATCCAAGATCCCCCATCCTATTACTAATATCAGTTGTTGTATCCATCATACTAAACATAGCATCGAATAATGGATTTCTACTTGTATCTCTTTCTATTGCTAATTTTTCTACTAAAGTTTCCAATTGATAACTTTGATTTTCA
>NZ_JBWHYQ010000083.1:0-255 GCF_056322905.1 Lysinibacillus sp. G1-3 | reverse complement strand
AATCTTCCTGATATAGGAATACCAATCACTATATCTTCTTGTTGGCTATATTTAGATAAAAGAATGGTGTATGCTGACAATAAAACCATATGCATTGTTGTACCTGTTTTATTTGTAAGTTCTTTCAGCTTACTCGTGAGTGTTTTATCTAATTCAAAACTAACACTATCTCCCTCATAACTCTTAATAACAGGTCTTTCAAAATCATAGGGTAAGTTTAATACTGGTATCTCATCATTAAATCTTTGCAGCCAA
>NZ_JBWHYQ010000082.1:0-255 GCF_056322905.1 Lysinibacillus sp. G1-3 | reverse complement strand
ACTTGTATCTCTTTCTATTGCTAATTTTTCTACTAAAGTTTCCAATTGATAACTTTGATTTTCATATGCTTTTAGTGAATTATCTTTTACTTCATTTAAAAAATCTATATATTTTTTATTACCTTTTAGAGTATTTCTTAAAGCTAAAGTATTTACAAACATCCCCATTACATTTTCAATATCCTCATGTAATCTTCCTGATATAGGAATACCAATCACTATATCTTCTTGTTGGCTATATTTAGATAAAAGAAT
>NZ_JBWHYQ010000081.1:0-255 GCF_056322905.1 Lysinibacillus sp. G1-3 | reverse complement strand
ATAACGAATAAGGTTTCAAGACACGAGTAGTTCTAGGAAGCAATCGAGAGAAGGAAGGAGCGTACCTTTGTACGTGACTGACTGAACGAGTGCAGCTGACGACGAAATACGATGTGTATTGAAAGCTGTAGGTTAAGTTATTAAGGGCGCACGGCGAATGCCTTGGCACTAGGAGCCGATGAAGGACGGCACTAACACCGATATGCTTCGGGGAGCTGTAAGTGAGCTTTGATCCGGAGATTTCCGAATGGGGGA
>NZ_JBWHYQ010000080.1:0-255 GCF_056322905.1 Lysinibacillus sp. G1-3 | reverse complement strand
AAAGAGCGAGTTAGATGAAGCGACTTGGAAAGGTCCGCCAGAGCAGGTAAAAGCCCTGTAGTCGAAAGTTCGTTCTCTCCTGAGTGGATCCTGAGTACGGCGGAACACGTGAAATTCCGTCGGAATCCGGGAGGACCATCTCCCAAGGCTAAATACTACCTAGTGACCGATAGTGAACCAGTACCGTGAGGGAAAGGTGAAAAGCACCCCGGAAGGGGAGTGAAAGAGATCCTGAAACCGTGTGCCTACAAGTAG